>CANHLV010000102.1 GCA_947461495.1 Chitinophagaceae bacterium | reverse complement strand
TCAAAAAAGAAAATCTAAAAATATTCAAGCTTTTTACTGATATAAAAAAAACAAATTCAACAAAATCAGTCAAGCCTTTTCATTAGATAATTATCAATTGTTTGAAAAATCAATTCAGGCTTCATGGTTCGCCATTGGAGCAATTCAATAAACGTGGTGTAATGGGTTATTCTTGATTTGATAAAATCATGTTTACTTTGTTCTGGCATATTCAGAATTACTATCCAACCATTATCATCTTCCAATTGTTCGTGCCATTCCTCATAATAGCTGTCATCACTACTGTGAAAATTGAGCACATTTTCGGAGATGATGATGTATTTAGTTATCCCTTCATCAAACATCAGATCTGTTATGTTTCGTCTGATTGTCATGATATCATTTTCTATAGCATCGTTCCACTCTCCTATCATTTCAATTATTGCAAAATGAAAATCATAATCTGCGAATAAAATTTTCATGTATAAAGTCCGAGAGCCAAAATCATCCCATTGAGGATGGATATAATAATTGTAAAGTGTTTGAGTATATTCAAATTCACTATATTGATTGCCATAAAATGGGGAACGCTCGTCTTCTTCGGCAGTATAGAGATGTCTCCAATTGTAATACGGTTCTAGATCCTGCATATATTTAAATTTAAACTGCAAAATACACGCAAAAGTTGGCAAGAAAATAAAAAAAAAGAGGCTGTCAATGACAGCCTCTGGACTTATTAACCCTAAATTATTTATTGAATAACAATTTTTTCGTTGATGATGATTGATTTGTTTTCGTCAAGAACTTTTACAAGATAAACTCCTTTTGCAAGGTGACCATTTAAGTTGATTTTTTCTGTTTGAACACCAGAGCTAACAGAGACTTTTTTTGTTTGCATGGTACGTCCGGCTAAATCAGAAAGAACGATTGTATATCTTCCTTCGCTTCTATTATCAAATAACACATTGAAAGAGGAAGTAGTAACAGGATTAGGGAATATTTTTGCGTCAACAGGAGTTGTTGCAACTGGTAAAACTTTGCTGTTCAGTAAGCTATTGGCTTCTTTTTGGAGTAGAAGGTTTGCATTTGCAAAATCAGATGTGTTGTATTTAACTTCTGAACCTTCCATTTTAACGGCTTTAAGATCGTTAATCAGAAATTTGTAATAACCTTCGAAAGTATTTGCGCTGGCAACGACGATTTCGCCATCATCATTTACAGCAGCTGCATTAGTAGTGTAGTTTCCAGGAAGACCTTGGATAGAGCCAAGATGAGTCGCAATTCTTGTGTTTAAATCAATTGAAAATACGTTATGGCTTGCAGAAATAACATATAGTTTGCCGAATGCATCAGCAATCATGTCTCCGCCCCAACTAGTACATTTATTGTGAATAGAAATTCCTTTATTTGATTCGGCATCAATGATATTTCCTAATTCTTTAATTGAAGGTTTTTTGCCGGTGGTAAATGAAAACAAATGGTTGCCATCATTGCTTAATGCATAACCATTGCCATCAGCACCAATTACCATACGAGTAATATTTGAAGCCTCATCGTTTGGATTTAATGTTTTGAAGTCAGCAATTGGCATTGTATAAAACTGAGGGTTCTCAGTAGACGAGCTCAAATCTAACCAACGAAGTTCTCCTTTACGCATTGGTGCGAAAAACAACTTATTGCTTCTTTTGTCATAAGCAGCAGCTGCTACAAAAGTACCAGTAGGATAATTTGAAGAGGAAAAAATATTTTCGCTGGTAAAGTTGTTTTGAGTTGAAACTTGCTTGGTGTTAACATCAGTGATGCTAAAATTAGAGTTACTTCTTTGGAACAAAGTTTTGGTTACTTGGCCGGTTGTTAAATCAACTTGGCGAATATTCATCCAAACAAAATCATTGTTTCCATCACCGGTAATTGCGTAGGTTAGTTTGTTTTCCTGAGCTGAACTAAATAATGAACTAGCAATTAATGTTGCAGTAAGTAAAAATTTGTTGTTCATAAGTGATTTATTGTTTAAATAATGAATTAATTATTGCTAAAATTAGTGTAAAATATATTAGTAACCAAGAGTTTTTTTTGCTTAATTAATGTTAAAATTATTTTCATTTATTTCCTTTCTCAATTTGTAGTTTTTTGGGAGTTTACAAACAAAAATTCCGATAATAATATTAAAATAACTGAATTTATCAGAAACGATTGATGAAGTAATTGCCATAATTCAACATTTTCTATGATATCAGACAATTTCAATCTTGTAATAATTCAGTAATGATTCTAAAATTAAATTAAGATTTATTGATGATAATCTATTAATCCTTCCATTGGATTCTTTATAACATTTCCTAAATGTAATTCATATGAATGGCAAAGTTCTTTCAGCACATCTTTAAAACCAAAGGCAACACTACCTACAAAATGAATAGGAAGGCTCCAGCTTTCTCTATATTTATAAATATGATTAAAAAAGAAATCATTAAATCCGTCTTCAATAATATTTTCTATCATAAAATGTCCCCGGTTTTCAGATAAAAATCCTGTAAACTGAGCAAGAAATCTATTAGGTAGAGGTTTTTTGTAAACAGCATCAAGGATTTCTGTTACTGATAAATTGTACTTTAGGTTGAATCGATCCATCAAATCGGCATCAAAAGTTTTATATAGATAATACTGTATTACTTTTTTTCCCAAATAGGTTCCGCTTCCTTCATCGCCAAGAACATAACCTAAACCAGGACTATTTTTGATGATTTTTTTTCCATTGTAATAACAAGAATTAGATCCTGTTCCCAAAATACAAGCTATACCCTTTTCATTTTTGCAAAGTGCTCTTGCCGCGCCAAGCAAGTCGTGGTCGACTTTATTTTGAGATCTTGGAAATATATGTTTGAGAGCTGAAGAGATAAGCTTAACGTTATCCTTATTACTGCATCCGGTACCATAATAAAAGATCTTGTCAGGGTAAGTATCTTTCATTTTTGGCAGCAGTTCGTTGGTTAATATTTGAACGACTTGCTCTTTTTTTAGAAAATATGGACTGATGCCTTGGGTTTGAAATTTACTTTTCTTCTTACCATTTACAAGACACCATTCGGTTTTAGATGATCCGCTATCTGCAATCAGTGTAACTGCCATTCGTTTTTATTTATCAAGTTATAACATTCATTTGAATTTATATAAAAATATCTGTGTTGAAAACAAAAAAATTACCTTCGTGGTTCAATTAGAACTAATCGTCCGAACAATTTTAAAATGAATAAACAAAAACTACAGTTTTGGCTTCCTTTACTTTTAAGTATTTCTATGATTATCGGAATTTTCATAGGATTTAAAATGAGAGACAATATTCCAGGGAATCGTTTTTTTTCAGTTGATAAGAAAAATACATTACAGGAAGTATTGAGTCTTATAAAAAATAAATACGTTGATAAAGTTGATATCAATAACATTACGGACACAGCGATTGAAGCTATTCTTAATCAATTAGATCCTCATTCTTTATACATTACCCCCAATGAACTTCAGGATATCAATGACGATATAGAGGGGAATTTCTATGGAGTTGGTATTGAATTTGAAATTTACCACGACACATTAAATGTCTTTAACGTTATAGATAATGGACCGGCACAGAAAGCTGGTTTACAATCCGGAGATCAATTGATTTACATTAACGAAAAGAATGTGGCAGGCCAAAAAATAGAACTCGATTCGATGAGAACAATGCTCAGGGGTAATAGAGAATCGAAACTTAAACTTGGTATTTTAAGAAGCCAAAAAATATTTTATGTTTCAGTAAAAAGAGATTTAATTCCAGTAAACAGTATTGATGCAAGTTTCATGATAGATAAATCAAACGGGTATATTAAGATTAATAAATTTTCGACACAAACCTATCACGAGTTCATGACTGCATTATCTATTTTAAAAAATAAAGGGATGCAAAATCTCCTATTGGATTTAAGAGACAATGGCGGTGGTGTTCTCGAAGAAGCTATTGAAATTGCAGATGAATTTCTGGATGGTGACAAGCTGATTACTTATACTGAAGGCAAGCATTCACCTAAAAAAGAATACAGGTGTCGTAGGCTAGGACAATTTGAAAAAGGAAAATTATTTGTGCTTTCCAATGAAGGCAGCGCAAGTGCCAGTGAAGTATTGATGGGAGCACTTCAAGATTGGGACAGAGCTACCATCATTGGAAGTAGAAGTTTTGGTAAAGGGTTGGTGCAAGAACAATTTGATTTAAGTGATAAAGGTGCGCTAAGGTTAACTATAGCTCGTTATTACACACCTACCGGCAGAAGTATTCAACGTTCTTTTAACGATGGTGCTATGGCGTATTATGAAGAAGCTGAAAGCCGAAATTATTCAGACTCAAATATAAAATCAGATAGTTTAATGAAATCAAGTCAGACATATAAAAGCCCATCAGGAAAGAAATTATACGGCGGTGGAGGTATCATGCCAGATTACTTTATTCATACTGAACCAGACAGTTTGAGTGATGTTTTAGATAAAGTCTTTGAAAAAGGCATACTCAATCATTTTGCTTTTATATATTCAAAAAAAAATAAAGAAACTTTGGATACATTTAAAAATCCCGGCATTTATGCAGTTGCATATGACTTTACAGAAAATGACTGGAATAGTTTAATTTCAGAAATCGCCTCGGAGCAAATTGACATTAAGGATATCAAACTTGATGAAAAAAAATTCCTCATAAAAACTGCGAAATCTACCATAGCAAATATGGTTTGGGAAAAAGATGGGTACTATCAGGTAAAAGCGTTTGAAGACCAGGGAGTAAAAAAAGCGTTGGAATTGATTTCAAAATAATGTTTAATTCTTATTTCTTTTTTTAAAATAAAAATAAAAAGGAATGCCACTCATCATCAGGCATATTCCAAAAAATGTTTGCTTGGGTTGATTGATACAAGTATTTACCATTAATAAAATCGAGAATAAAATATAAATCAAAGGAACATAAGGATAGCCAATATTTTTGACTGTAATCAAGCCTTTTCTTTTCATTTTTATTAATCCATAAGCCAACAGAGCATAAAACAAAAATCCAGAGAAAACGATCATGTCTGTGAGTGTATCGAATGTACCACTGAAAACCAGAATACAGCTAACTACCATAGCATATAATAAAGCGATATGAGGGGTTTCATAACGGGAATGAACAGCTGTAGCATTGGAAAAGAAAAAGCCATCAATTGCCATTTTATAATACATTCTAGAATAAGTGATAATGATTCCATTCAATGAACCTAAAGCACTTATCAATATTAACAGAGATATCAGCAAATTACCTGATTTGCCGAATAACTCGTTACTCAATTCTGCTGCTGCAATTTGATTTTCATTCAAATTGGCGAGTGTACTTAGGGGTAATACTCTAATAAAAGCCCAGATAAATAAAACATAAAGAATCATTACCAAACTAATGCCAGATATTATGGCGAATGGAACATTTTTTTGTGGATTTTTAATTTCACCTGAAATAAATGCGACACTTAACCATCCATCATATGCCCAGAATGCACTTAACATAGCTGCAAAAAATACAGTCATTAAATGATAACTTGAAATATGAGAGATTGTGGTTGCATATTCATTAGTCAAATCTTTTTTGAAAAAGAAAAGCCCTCCAATAATAAGAAACAACACGCCTCCAATTTTAAAAAAAGTAAGTATGTTATTTAGTATTGTACTTTTTTTGGTGCCTAAACAATTTAATAATGTTAGTATTATTATTACAAAACAAGCAAAAAATTTTATGTTGTAATCATTTGCGAAAAATGTAGTTTGGCAAATGGAATTTAAAGATTGAGTGAATAAGTAGCTCATTGCAGCCACAGAAGCACTGCCAATTATGGTGAAACACGTCCAACCAAAAATAAATGCAACGAAATTTCCGAAAATTATTCTGATGTACTCATATTCACCACCGGATTCTGTTGTTAATGTTGCCAATCCTGATATCGACAAAGCACCTAGAATCGTTACAATACCTGCTACAATCCATGCCGCAATGATATAGCCGCCAGACAATCCTGAAGCCGCCATGGGAGCCACTTTTTTGAAAATGCCTGTGCCAATCATAATGCCAGCAACCAGTAATATGCTGCTGCTGAGGCCCAAAACTCTTTTTAGTGTTATTGTTTTTTTAACTGAAGCTTTTGACATGAAGTAGGTTTCAGTTTAATTAATTATCACAATATACAAATACTAACTATTAATTAAGTCAATACACCACTGCTAAATTATGCAAAGAACAATGAAAAGAGATTAGAGTTTTTCTTCATGTTGACTCCAGTCTAGTCCTTCTTTTTCTTCTAGTTCGCTAACACGAAGCGTGGATATTTTATCAGTAAGTTTAAGTAATAGATAGGTGCCAACAAAAGCAAATAACGAAACACCTACCATAGCAAAAAGTTGAACTAGAAATAGTTTTCCCTCTCCATATAAAAGACCATCGTGAATTACAGCAGGATTTATTTTATGATTGGCAAAAACACCGGCAAGTAACATACCTACAATACCACCAACACCATGACAAGAGAAAACATCAAGGGTGTCATCAATTGAAGTCTTAGTTGATCTCCATTCAACCATTAAGCTACTGACAATACTAGAAAATGCGCCGATAACAAAAGATTGAGGGATTGTTACATATCCTGCTCCAGGTGTTATTGCAACTAAACCTACCACTGCGCCAATACAGGCACCCAT
>CANHLV010000101.1 GCA_947461495.1 Chitinophagaceae bacterium | reverse complement strand
AGATATTCATGATCCGAAAGGCAATAAAAACACAACCGGATTTTTGCCCGAAGAAAGAGCTTGGATGACTAAATTCCTGGAGTCGGGATGGATAGATAGTTTCAGAGAATTTCATAAAGAGCCTCATCGATACAGCTGGTGGAGTCAACGCTTTCCAAGTGTGAGATTAAACAACAAAGGCTGGAGAATAGATTACATAACTGTTACAAACGAATTGAAAAAACAATTGAAAGATGCTGAAATATTTCCGGATGTGAAACATAGTGATCATTGTCCGGTGTTTTTGGAAATTAAAAATTAAAAACTTTAAAGTAAAAAAGCCATGTTTATATATAATGTGACGATAAAAGTGAGGGCTGATATTCAAACTTCATGGTTGACTTGGTTACAAGAAGAACATATTCCTGAAGTATTGGCTACAGGCTGTTTTCATGATGCCACTGTGTTGCGTTTGTTGGAAATAGATGATTCCGAAGGGCCCACATTTGCAGTACAATATAAATCGGAATCGAAAGGACAATACAATCAATATATAGAAAAGCATGCCGGTAATTTGCGTCAAAAATCATTTGACAAATGGGGTGATGCTTTTATCGCATTCAGGTCGGTTATGCAGGTTGTTAACTAAATGTGCAAAACAAGCAATTGTATTTTTTTATTGTTTTCAATTTTATGATTAATTGCTTACAAGTCCCGTGAATAAAGGACTTCAGGAGATGCCTTCCAAAACCCTTGTCCACATTGAGTTTCAGCGTTTTTGATATTTTCATCACAGATTTCAATTCTCCTCAATCCCTTTCTGAATGTGGATTGTAGCCGATTTTAAAAAAAATAAAAAAATAAAAAATAATTTTGTAGGATATAAAAACCTTCTATATTTGTTGCAGTTAAAATCTTTCAAAAACTCTATTATGAACAAAGCTGAATTAATCGCGAAAATCGCTGATGACGCCGAAATCACAAAAACTCAGGCAAACGCTGCAGTTGATTCTTTTATCGAAGCAGTAACGAAAACTTTGAAAAGTGGTAACAAAGTTACATTGGTAGGATTTGGTACTTTCTCAGTTACCAAAAGAGCTGCTCGTAACGGTCGCAACCCACAAACTGGTGCTGTTATCAAAATCAAAGCTAAAAAAGTTGCTAAATTTAAGGCAGGTAAAGAATTATCTTCTAAAATCTAATTAGCGAAAAAAAATTAAAAGCAAGACGTATATTTGCGTCTTGCTTTTTTATTACAATCTAAACAACAAATTATTATACAATGGGACGCGGAGACATCAGAACAAAAAAAGGAAAAACATTTGCAGGAAGCTTTGGAAAAACGAGACCTGCTAAATCTAAAACAGCTACAAAAAATGCAGCTGCTAAGAAAGCTTCAAAAAAATAATTAGCTTCTTTTCCTATCCCACTTTAAAATGGGGTAGGAAAATTATTAAGGTGCCAGCCTTTCAATAGTCCAGCCCTCATTATTTTTATTATATTCAATCCGATCGTGCAATCTTCCAGGTCTGCCCTGCCAGAATTCAATTCTTGACGGCTTTACTATATAACCTCCCCAATGTGGTGGCTTCGGAATATCATGATTTGAAAATTGCTGTTCATAATTTTTAAAACGCTCTTCAAGAAAAGTTCTTGATTCAATGGATTTACTTTGTGGAGATGCCCAAGCGCCAATCTTACTTTCAATAGGCCTGGATGTAAAATAAGCCGTACTTTCTTCCTCACTGATTTTCTCAACAATACCCTCGATTCTTACCTGACGTTCCAACTCTTTCCAAAAAAATACTACAGCCGCTTTTGGATTATTCAATAACGATTTCCCTTTTCTGCTTTCATAATTGGTAAAGAAAACGAACCCGTATTCATTGAAATCTTTTAATAAAACAATTCTCGCTGAAGGATAACCTTGCTCATTTACTGTGGCTAATGTCATTGCATTTGCTTCTTCAATATTGCTGTCGATGGCTTCGTCCCACCAGTCAGCAAATTGATTGATGGGGTTTTTGTTTACATCGTCTTCGGACAAAGAACGCAACATGTAATCTTTTCTTATGGAGGCTATATTTGACATATTTTTAATTTAATCATCAGAATCTATATTCATTCCTGCAGATTTGATTTCTTCTAGTTCTTGTTTTAAAAATTGGTTATCGAGTTGAGCGATTTCCAGATTGCTTTCTAACGCTGCGATTTTATTTTTCATGTCTTTTAATTTCTTGTACATGCCAACCGCATCAGACAATTGATTATTGGTGTCTTCCAAAGCTATCATGGAGCTTTTTAATTGCTCATGTAAATGGTAATATTCTTTTTCAATGGCTATGTTTTGAATCAATTCTTCTTCCATCGCATTTTCTCTTTTCAGTGCACCGATATTTTTTTGCTGTTCTTCTCTTATAAAATGCTGAAGTTGTTCCAAATGATATAGCTGTTGGTCGTATTTACTTTGCAGTTCAGCAATAGAAGCAACTTTATTTTTCAGCATCATCAATTCCTCTTCTCTCAAATTGATAAGATATTCGAGATCATTGCGTTCGAACTGTAATTGCTCGTTTTCTTTTTTTAGCAGCGAAATCAGGTTATCGTTTTGCATAGTGATTTAAGAAAATAAATGTAAGCAATAATGGCGGTTTATTATTAAATTAGCTGTCCCAAACAAGCAACAAATTTCTTGAATAAGGCATCTTTATACAACGTCGATCTCAAAAAAAAAGAAAGCAATTTGACTCAGGATCAACTTGTAAGAGGCTGTATGCTTAAAAATGAAGGTGCTCAAAAAGCACTTTTTGATATGTATGCAGGTAAAATGCTAGGTGTTTGTATGCGTTATGCACGGAATAACGCTGATGCGGAAGATATGCTTCAGGATGCTTTTATCAAGGTTTTCGATAAAATCAAGCAATTTAAAGGAGAAGGCTCATTTGAAGGCTGGATCAGAAAAATTGTAGTGAATACGGCGCTGAAAAAGTATGCTTTGATTCGTTATGATAAAGAAATCAGCGGTCACGAAGGTATAGATGCCGATCATTATTTTTCAACAGAACCCGGCGCTTATGCTCATTTGTCTGAAAAAGAATTACTGCAGCTCATCAATAACCTTCCTGATGGGTACAGATTTGTTTTTAACATGTATGTTATTGAAGGGTATAGTCATGATGAAATTGCTTCCATGCTCGGTATTCAATCGGGTACCAGCAGAAGTCAATTGGCAAAAGCAAGAATGATGTTACAGAAACAAATTTTAGAAAGTCAAAAACTGGCCGTTTAAAAATAAAAAAGAAATATGCAATTTAAAGTACCATTTGATGATCACTTAAAGGAGCAACTAGGCGATTACCGTCCTGCCGTTCCTGATCATATCTGGGAAAATATAAAACAAAAAAAAGATAAGAAAAGACCTTTCTTTTTCATGCTGCGAAACCCTATTTTTATAATACTTTCAATTGTTACAGCGGGAAGTTTGATGGGTTATTATTTAATTGATTTCAGCAATAACAAAATAGCTTTTTCAACTTCAATACCTTCTACTAAAACAAATGAACTGATTTCAAATTCGTCTGTATTCAATGGTTCGCCTACTCAACAATCATTTAATACTGAAAACAAAATAATTATTGAAGAAAAAGAATCGAATGCCATCTCAATTCCCAAAAATGTATCAAAAGAAAAAACGATAGTCAATCATGTTGTTAATCAGATAGAACAATCATTCAATACTGGCAATGCTCAAAAACAAGAACAATCTGAGAAAGATAATTTCAATAAAAAACGAAAAAAATCTTTTAAAGTAAGTAATTCAGTTTCAATATCACAGCCATCTATAGACGAAGCTATCAACGTAAATGAAACCTTTGCGGATCCTAAATTTTCTAATGATTTAGAGTTATTCAGTTCTCCTCAAACTGTTGATATGATTTCATTGCAACAATCAACAATCCCTCAATTGAGAACACCTTTAAAAATCAATTTGAATATACCTTGTCCAGACAACAATAAAAATCCAGCTGCCAATCAACAATATGTTGAATTATATGCAGCAGCTGATTATGTGTTAAGACAATTTACAGACACTCCGAATTCTTCATATATGAAAATGAGGAAAGAAAGTACAAGTTTTGCATCTGCATACAGCACCGGAATAAGATTTACCAAAGTTTTCAACAATGGATTTAATATCAGAGCCGGACTTAATTTCAGTCAGATAAATGAAAAATTCAAATATGTACAAGGCAACATTATACAAGTAGTTTTTATCATGAATGCCGCGGGTGACACTATTGGAAGCTACCAAACCTCAAATACCAGATACAAAACAAGTTATAATCATTACAAGACACTTGATATTCCTGTAACGATTGGTTATGAAACTTCAAAAGGCAGATGGAGTGTAAACTTCAATACAGGATTAATTGTAAATATTCATAGCTGGAATCAGGGAGAAGTATTGAACAATGCATTGCAACCCGTTGATATCAGTGGATTGAGCCCTAATCCTTATCAGTTCAAAACAAATATTGGAGTTGGTGGGATAGGAGCGATTTCTTGTTATTATTCAATAAATGAGAAACTGAGTATCATGACAGAACCATATATGAGATATAATTTTTCTTCAATGAACAAAACTGAAATTTCATTGAAACAAAAATATCATACATCCGGAATTAAATTCGGACTCAGGTTAAATCTTTAATTAGGCAACATTAAATATGTCAGCAGTGTCTTAACATTAATGTATGAACACAACTATGAAAAATAAACTTTTATTTATTTTAATTTCCTGCTTGATGGTCAATGGTATGGTCTCTTGTCAAAAAGATATTGATTTTACCATGCCTGATGCTAATTATCCAATTGGACCAGATACAACATGGTATGCATCTATTTCTGAAAATTCGGGTGCGTACGAATTGAAACAAGAATTAGCGTTGGACTATGATTTAGATACTGTTTCACTTATAGCTGGTTCTAATTTAAATTTTGTAACCACTTCAATGTTAAATTTTTCAATTACTGCGGGAAGCATAGTTACAGGTTCGGGAGATATTTTTTTCGGCGATATGATTGTAAAATCAACTGCTTTACACACAATAGGAGAGTCTGTCCTTATGTTGAAACAAAACATTTCAAATTCGGGAAATTTATTATCACCTGGAGGAACTTTTTTTGTAAGCTTTTATAACATGAATCACGAAGAATTATTTATTGCTCCCAATAATAATATTAAAGTGAGTTATCATTCTGATAATGCATATCCTGGTATGAAATTATTTACAGAGCATCAGATGGATTTACTTTATTCAAGTTGGCAGCAACCTCTTGATTCGGTTCATAATAATATCGTAACATTTGGAGATATTCATACCGTGAACGTAAGCAATACTGGTTGGTTTAATTGCAGTAGTGATAGTTTTTACAACAATCAACAGTCAAAAGTTGCGTTAAGATTACCTTCAAACTACACCAATGCCAACACAATTGCCTTTATATCATTTAATGATGTAAAAGCGGCGATCAATTTTGAAGTTGATTTATCTACCAAAATTTTTAAAACTGGATTATTACCGGCGGGCAGAACTGCTATAATAACTGTAATATCAAAACAAGGAGGTTATTATTTTTCTACTCAGGCAACTATCAATACCACATCTATTGCAACTTCAGGAGGGTACCAAATGGTAAACCTAACACCTGTAATTACTTCATTTTCGGATTTGAAAAATAGTTTGGTGGAGTTGTAAAGGCCCCCTAAATCCCCCAAAGGGGACTTTGATTATGTTTTGCTTGGGTTGGCTTAGATTTTTTTACTTAAGAGAATGGATTAAGTAAGGTTGCGCTAAGCTCATTTCCCCCTTTGGGGGATTTAGGGGGCTTGGCCTCTTAGTGGCAAAGCTTATCTCACCAACACAATCTTCCCAGATTTAATCACCCCATTATCTCCTCTGATGGAATAGAAATAAGTTCCGGAAGGCAGTTTACTTCCTGCTGCATTTTTGCCATCCCAAACAATCAAATATTTTCCTAAAGGAACTTTGTTATTGTAATCCCATCTTCTCACCAACTGCCCTAAATCGTTATGAATCAAGAAATGTAAATTTTCAGCATTCTTAATTTCAAATTCAATTTTGGTTTGATCTGAAAATGGATTGGGATAGATGTTATCTCTGATATCGTAATTGCAATTGTACAAAGTTGGTGTAACATTACTTACTAGCGTTAAGGAATCGTTTACCGGTGGCGGTGAGGTTGAATCATAACAATTGTTGGTGCTGCTGATAAAGTAAGTTGCAGAAACATCTTTATTGTGATGTGTGGCATCTTCATTTGCTGGTAAATACGTTCTTACATAATCTACGGTAACACCTGCAGGGGCAACGGTTACACGCATGTGTCCGGAACTAGCTTGTATGATGCCTTCGTGATATCCGTAATCATCTGCATAATTCACGACATCGCTGTTAGATGGATTTGGATGGCTAGGCTGAGGTGTTTCCTGATAAACCAAACAATCTTTTTCCTGCTTGCCATAAAAATGATCATGACCATGGAAGAAAATATTTACTTTATGTTCTTTTAATAAATCTTTAATCGGCTTGTACCATCCTGGTCTGTAAAAAGCAAATGAATCCTCACCATTTAAACTTTTTCCACCCCATTCATATCTGTCGGCAAATTCTACACCACCGCGGCCGTCAGGATCTCCGCCAATAATTTGATGCGCAAAAACGAATTTGAATTTTTTACTGTCGTTCTCTTCAAGCGTTTTTTTCATCCAATCGTATTGTGTTTTCCCTAAAGTCCATCTCCAGCCATGT
>CANHLV010000100.1 GCA_947461495.1 Chitinophagaceae bacterium | reverse complement strand
GTACCATTCTCTGTTATAACCCCATTGAATATACATTCCTTTTAATTTTTTTTCTTTTTTCTGACCAAAAGTCGACAAACAAATCATTATGAAGATTGAGATAAAACTGATTTTGTACATAATCAATAAAGATTTTAGATAAGCCTAAGTTATTAGGTATTAGTTTTTAGGTATTAGTAATTAGGTTATCAACATTAATTACAAATAAGCTGACAAAAGGAAACTCAAAGCTATGATAAGTTTTAGTATCAAAGCTATTTTCAATCATTTTCAAATTAGAAAAAGTCTTCAATATTTACCCGAGTATGTAAAAATTGCATTGTCCTCTTTTTATTATGCAAGAAAGTCATTAAAGCAATTTGAATATGCCATAATAGCATCAAAATCAGCATTGGATTGGTATTTGAGATAATACTTACATAACCAATAATTACCATTATGAATCTGAATAATTTCACGATTAAAGGAACTGAAGCCATTCAACAGGCTCAGCAATTGGCTTTCAACCAGAAGCACCCAAACATAGAAACAGAACATATTTTAAAAGCATTGTTGCAAATGGAAGATTCACCCATTTCTTATTTGCTAAAGAAAAACAATGTAACCATCAATTTATTGGAGAATAAACTCAACGAAAAAATCTCCAAACTACCGGTAACAACTGCCGAACCTGCACAATCATTAGGAAGAGATGCCAATTCAATGTTATTGAAAGCAGGCTCGGTATTGAAAACATTTGATGACGAATTTGTAACACCGGAACATATTTTACTTGCCATGGTAATGGGAAATGATGCCGTTGCCAATTTGCTGAAAGATGCAGGTCTTACTGAAAAAGGATTGATTGCTGCGATTAAAGAATTAAGAAAAGGTGCTACTGTGAATTCTCAAACACAGGAAAACACTTTCAATGCGTTGAATAAATATGCCAAGAATTTGATTGAAATGGCAAGGGCAGGGAAATTGGACCCTGTGATTGGACGTGATGAAGAAATCAGAAGGACATTACACATTTTAAGCAGAAGAACAAAAAACAATCCGATTTTGGTAGGAGAACCAGGTGTTGGTAAAACGGCCATAGCAGAAGGTTTGGCAATGCGAATTGTAAATGGCGATGTACCTGAAAATTTAAAATCTAAAATCATTTATGCACTCGACATGGGACAATTGATTGCCGGTGCAAAATACAAAGGAGAGTTTGAAGAGCGTTTAAAATCGGTTGTAAAAGAAGTAACAAGCAGCGATGGTGATATCATTTTATTTATAGATGAAATTCATACACTTGTTGGTGCCGGTGGTGGTGACGGAGCTATGGACGCTGCCAATATTTTAAAGCCAGCATTGGCAAGAGGCGAACTCAGAGCCGTTGGTGCAACCACTTTAAATGAATACCAGAAATATTTTGAAAAGGACAAGGCTCTGGAAAGAAGATTTCAAAAAGTGATGATTGACGAGCCGAATGTAGAAGATGCCATTTCAATACTTCGTGGTTTGAAAGACAGATATGAAACTTATCATCACGTGAGAATAAAAGATGAAGCCATCATCGCTGCTGTAGAATTATCTCATCGATATATTAATGATCGTTTCCTTCCTGATAAAGCCATTGATTTAATTGATGAAAGCGCAGCCAAACTCAGATTGGAAATGAATTCGATGCCTGAAGAACTGGATAAACTAGAAAGACAAATTCGTCAATTGGAAATCGAAAGAGAAGCCATCAAAAGAGAGAGCGATGAAAAGAAATTGAAGGAGCTGAATACAGAAATCGCCAATCTCGCCGTAGAAAGAGATACTTACATGTCGAAGTGGAAGCAGGAAAAAGAGATTGTTGAAAAAATACAAAATGGTAAGGCTGCTATCGAACAATTAAAACAAGAAGCAGACCAGGCCGAAAGAAACGGAGAATATGGAAAAGTAGCCGAAATCCGTTATGGAAAAATAAAAGAACAAGAAACCTTGATTCATACTTGGACAATTCAATTAGATGAATTGTCGGAAAAAAGATTGTTGAAAGAAGAAGTGGATGCCGATGATATCGCTGAAAGTGTAGCCAAGTCAACCGGTATTCCTGTTTCTAAAATGATGCAAAGTGATAAGGTGAAATTGCTGAATCTCGAAGCTGAGTTGCATAAAAGAGTTGTGGGACAAGAAGAAGCAATCGAAGCCGTTTCAGATGCCATCAGAAGAAGCAGAGCCGGATTGCAAGATGCCAAAAGGCCGATTGGTTCGTTCATATTTTTAGGAACTACCGGCGTGGGTAAAACAGAACTGGCAAAAGCGCTGGCAGATTATCTTTTCGATGATGATACCATGATGACCAGAATTGACATGAGTGAATATCAAGAAAAACATACGGTAAGCAGATTAGTAGGAGCGCCTCCAGGATATGTGGGATATGATGAAGGTGGACAATTGACGGAAGCCGTAAGAAGAAAACCATATTCTGTGGTATTATTAGATGAAATCGAAAAAGCGCATCCGGATGTATTCAATGTGTTATTGCAGGTTTTGGATGATGGAAGATTGACCGACAACAAGGGCAGGATGGTGAACTTTAAAAACACCATCATCATCATGACTAGCAATATGGGCAGTCAGATTATTCAGGAGAATTTTGAAAAAGTAACCGAAAAGAACAAAGAAGAAGTGGTTGACAGCACCAAGATTGAAGTAATGAATTTATTGAAACAAAATATAAGACCTGAGTTTTTAAATAGAATTGATGAGGTCATTATGTTCCAGCCGCTTATGAAATCAGATATCAAGTTAATTATTGGTATTCAGCTCAATCAATTGAAAAAGCTAGTAGCAGGAAATGGCATTAATCTGGAGTTCAGTAATTATGCGTTGGATTATTTGGCTGACAATGGTTTTGACCCTCAATTTGGAGCCAGACCATTGAAACGATTAATTCAGAAACAAATCATCAACCAGTTAAGTAAAAGAATACTAGCCGGAGATATTAATAAGGATTTGCCTGTGGTTGTAGACGTATTTGACGGATTGGTCGTTTTTAGAAACGATCAGCTTAAAAAACAAGTAGCAGAAATTTTATAACATTTTTTTAAAACAATCTAATGCACTAAAAATCAGCTACTTAGTAAATTGTTTGTAAAATTTAAAATTGTTGCTATTAAAACAGTACAAAAAATACTATCTTCAGCCGATTCGAAAAAAAACTAGCTCATAGTTAAACAAAAGTCTAATCATCTTGTTTAGCTTTTATTAAAATAAATAAAACAGAATAGAAAATGGCATTTAAAAAAGAAGTGGTTGAAATTATTGAACCGAGAGATGTGTTTGTAGGAAATCCCAAAGCAGAAGTTACACTTGAGGAATTTGGAGAATATGAAAGTGAAGTTTGTGCAAAAGCAAATGAAATTGTAAAACAATTGTTAGAAGAATATGATGGTAGAATAAGATTTAATTTCCGTCATTTTCCTTTAACCAAAATTCATCAAAGAAGTTTGAAAGCTGGTGAAGCTGCTGTAGCTACTGCACAAGAAGGTAAATTTTGGGAAATGCATAATATCCTTTTTGCAAACAGAAGAAATCTGGGCACAACATCATTGAAATTACATTCCAAAGAAGCAGGTGTAAGAAGTAAAAAATTCCTTGACGATTTAGTTAATGCCACTTATGGCTGGCAGGTTCAGGGAGATTTGAAAGAAGGCATCGACAGAGGCGTAAAAGATGTTCCTACTTTTTTTGTAAATGGCGAATTGGTAAAAAAAGCCACTTACGAAGATTTAAGCAAAGCTATTGAAGCGGCTTTGAAGAAAGTAAAAAAGAAAGCGCCTACAAAAGCAGCGGTTAAACAAAGAGCGTAATCGAAATAAGGATTTTATAAAAAAAGGCCAACTTTAATTCTTTAGTTGGCCTTTTTAAATTTATAATTTTGAATTTTTAATTATAAAGTCTTCTGAAACTCCTCATTCAATCTTATATAATCATCAGCATTTTCTTTTTTTGCTGCTTCAATTGATTTTTTTGAACTTTCTAAAGCACCAGCTTTATCACCAAGTTTCTGTTGAATTTTTGCCTGGAACAACCAAATCCAATAAGCATTTGGTCTTTCTTCAACAGCTTTTTGAGAATATGTCAAAGCTTTAGCAAAATCCATTTCATAGTCATTGTAATATTGTGCTGCCTGATAATAAGGTTTTTTATCAGTTAGTAATGCTTTTTCAATTTGAGCTTTTAATTTTGGTTTAACATCAGTTTTAATTGGAATTACAATTGATGATTTTTCCCACATGATATGCAGTTCGCAAGTTTGGGTTGTGATGTTTGCAATTTGCATGGTGAAAGTTTCTTTAGGCACTTTCAGTTTAACATTGTCTGTACTGAATCTTAAAACATCATCAGATTCTTTATATTCATTGGCGCCCCAGTTGGTAATGCCTTTGTTTAAAATGAAAGTCCATTTTTTTTCTCCGGGGATGGTATAAATGGCATAAGTTCCGGTGTCCAGTGTTTTGTCATTGATGGTTACTTGATCTGTAAATTTTATTGTAGTGGCACCATTTGCACCCGTTCTCCATATTTCACCATATGGAAGTAAATCGCCGAATACTTTTCTTCCTCTCATACTGGGACGAGAGTATTTAATTTCAATATTTCCCATTCCGAAATCCTGACTAAAAGTTTGAATAGGAGAGAGAGCAGGCATTTTTACCTGAGCATTAGTTTGTACTGCGACAAACAAGATAAATAAGAATAATAAATTTTTCATTGTTTAATTTTTATTGAAAGTGAACTTTTACGGTTTGATAAAATAATCTGTTGCTTAAATATTGTTTTTCAGAATAACCTTGTAAGCCAAACAAGCCTGCTGCATTTCCTTTATTGATGGCTATTTCGAGATAACCTGCTGAATTGAAGAAAGCGAGCTTTTCACCTTCCGGAACATCAGAATAAGCATTGCTTAATTTTTCAATCATTTCATCTCTCTTGAAAATGATGGAGAAATTTCGACCTTTTCTATTTTCTTCGAATTGAACTTTGCTGATATTGACTATTACGTTTTCAAAATTGTCGATAAAGATGATTTGACCTTCAATCCAATCGTCACCGAACATGGGTTGTAAGGCATTTTTTATTTTGAGATCGATATTGTGGTCGCCAACTTCTTCGATAGTTTTTCCATTATGCAGTTCGTGCATGGCTTTGGCAAAAACATTAGTCAAGAATAAAGTACTTTTTTGAATTTGTGGATCAAGTCGAAGACCTACGAATTTTTGTGGCATTTCTTCTAGAATCATAGTAAGTAAACCATTGTTTGCGCAGCCAATAAAATGTCCATTGTGTTCTGCAAGAATCATATAGTCAGGTTTCTCATCGAAAATATTTACAAGTATCAGATGAAAAGTTCCTGTTGGGAAATTTTTAATAGCATTTCTGCAAACATAAGCAGCTTGAGGATAGTTGAAAGCCGAGAGAGAGTGGGTGATGTCTATTATATTTAAATTCTGTTCATAACGAAGCAACTGCCCTTTGATGGCACCAGTGAGAAAGTCTTTTTCTCCAATATCTGTTATGAGTGTCAGTAACGGCATTTAATAGTGTCACTCCTATGGAGTTTTGTTATCCAGTATCAAACTTATCCAGCCTATCCAGCTTATCCAGCCTATCCAGCCTATCCAGCTTTATCCATCACTACTTCACCAACTTTCCATTCTTATAAAAAAACTTTCTTGTCAATTTATCTGCCCAAGAAGGGAAAAGTTTATTCAACCAAACTGTTTGTTTACCTCTAGCTGTTAATATTAAAGTTCGCTTTCTTTTTTCGATGGCATTTAAAATATGTGTAGCACAGGTTTTGGCTGTCATCAAGCTACTTTCATCTAACGGGCTTTCACCTTGTGCTTCTGCTTTTTCATTTAGGGCAGCATTTCTGATATTGCTTTTTGTGAAACTAGGACAAACCCACATTACATTTACTCCGTCTTCTAGCAATTCAGTTCTTACCGCTTCGAGCCAACCATTCAAAGCAAATTTGCTGGCTGAATATCCACTTCTTCCTGGAAGTCCTCGGTATCCTGCTATTGAAGATACACCAACGATTGTTCCTTTTCTTTTTATTATTGCGTTTAAGGCAAGTTTTGTACAATACATGGTGCCGAAAAAATTAATTTCCATTACTTTTTTGATGACTTCAACTTCCGCATCAATAAGTAAGGAACGCATTGAAATGCCTGCATTGTTAATAAGGATATCAATATGTCCGAATTGTTTTATAGTGGATTCGATAAATAATTTGCAATCATTGTAATTGCTTACATCTGCAACTATACAATGTAAAGGTTTACCTGGATTGGCAACTTGCAAATCATATAATTTATCTTGATTTCTTGCGCAAGTAGCAATTTTTGCTCCTGTAGGTAATAATAGTTCTATCAAGGCTCTGCCAATTCCATCACTTCCTCCAGTAATAGCCACCACTTTATCTTTGAAAAAATTGTTCATATAATAATTATGCACAAAAATAAGTGAGTCTAAGTGCTATTGGAAAAGAAATATTTATTATTTGTGAATAATAAACAAGATTTCTTTTTAAAAAATTTGAATGGAATACTGAATTGTCTTATTTTTGCACTCCATTTAAAAATGGACAAGGAGAATTGGTAGCTCAGTTGGTAGAGCAATACACTTTTAATGTATGGGTCCTGGGTTCGAGTCCCAGCCAGTTCACGAAAAAAAGCCGATCAGCGATGATTGGTTTTTTTGTTTGCCCTTGTTGGTGTTTTCACCAACAATGTATAAAAGGATGATTTTCTTTTGCCTTAATTGGTGTTTTCACCAACAATGTATAAAAGGATGATTT
>CANHLV010000099.1 GCA_947461495.1 Chitinophagaceae bacterium | reverse complement strand
TTTTAGTTCTATTTTTTCTGGTATAATGCCGATATGACAGCTGTTTGGGACAATTTCATTGGACCATTACAGATGTCTAATCGGTATAATTCTAATTGTTTAAACCCGGATTTTGTAGTTGAAATCGTGATGAAAGGAAAAAAGGCAATAAAGATAGTGTTTGAGCCAATATTTTGGACGAAAGCTTAATGAATTATGTTGTAGATCAAATTATCAAGTAGCCGCTTGAATTTGCAGCATTTTTTTCTAGTAATAAATTTCAACTGCAAAACCTGGATTAAAACGTCAAACAAAAAGGGCTAATTCAAAAATCGAATTAGCCCTTTTTGTTTGTAAGTAAATTCCATTATTTCTTTAATATTCTAAATTCTACCCTTCTGTTCAATTGACGTCCGCCGTCAGTTTGATTTGAAGCAACTGGAGTTGTTTCTCCATAGCCTTTTGAAACCAATCTCTCAGCATTTATTCCTTTAGAAATTAAATATTGTTTTGCAGCATATGCACGGTCTTCAGATAAAGCCAAATTTTGACTATAACTGCCAACAGCATCAGTGTGTGCAGAAACCTCAATTACTAAGTTTGGATTGGCTTTCATTATTTTGGCAACTTTTTCCAATTCTTCGTATGAATCTGCTCTAAGTATCGATTTGTTGAAATCAAACAGAATGTTTTTACTGGTTAGAATTTGTCCAACTTTTAAATTGTCAATGTTTGTGTTTATCACATCGTCTAAATCACTTCTAACTTCATTGTAAGCAGAATCCTTTGACTCATTATTGTCGTCTATCACAGGATACAAATAAAGATCTCTATGTAATTCTTTATAACTATCAGCTGCTGTCAAATCCAATGTATCTATAACTGAGAAAAACTTATCAGCTGATGCTCTTATTGAATATTTTTTACCATAAGGAAGTGTAACCTTGTACTTTCCGTCTGGTGTTGCGATAGCGTTACCTTCACTTGTTTCACCAGGAACTAAATCATAAAACAATTTAGCATCCATTGGCTCTTTCGTTTTACCATTATATACTTTCCCGTATATCATGGCTACATTTTTTGGTTTTTGATTCTCTCCCAATTTAATTTTCACTAGGTCTGTTCCTCCGGTTGATTTAGTTGTTGTAGACAAATAACCATATTCTCCTCTTGCATCTACAGAAAAATAAGCATCCCAACCCATAGAATTTACAGAGTCACCCATATTTACGGGCTCACTCCAGGTTTTCCAGTTATCATCTAGGCGTTTGGTCATCCAAATATCATAATCACCTTTACCACCGGGGCGATTGCTTGAAAAATACAAAGTAGTCATATCAGAAGACAAAAAAGGACTGATTTCATCATAGTCATCCATGCTGATGTTGTTACCTAATTTAACAGGGCTGCTCCAAGTTTCTGTATCTTCATTCAATTTAGAAACATATAGATCATTGAGAAAACTATTTTTTTCCTCAGAAAAATAAAGAAAAAGCGTTTTTCCATCATTAGCCATTGAAGCACCTATGTAAGCATCTACTGCCATCCTTTTAAACCCTGAGATTTTGAGTTGCTGAGGATTAGACCACCCGAATTCAGTTTTATTGCAAAACGAAAACCCTCTTCCAACATATTTTCCATTATCAAAAGCGCCCCTTATTAAAATTCTATTCCCATCAGGTGACACCCAAAATATTGCGTTGTCTTTGTTGGTGTTAACAGGAGCCCCTGCTTGTTGGGCCTGACTCCAGTTACCAGTTTCATCAAGTTCAGTATACCAAATATCCTGAGCCAGTTTATCAGTTTTGTATGCTGTGTTTTTGGGATTACCTTCCACAACAAAATACAGATATTTTCCATCTGCAGAAATGGTTGGTCTGATTTCCGAATATGGAGAATTTACTTTTGCTCCAAGATTTTCATAAGCAGGCTGTGCAAACACATTCATTGAACTGATTGACGCTAAAGTAAGGATCAATAATTTTTTCATTTGGATTCTTTTTTAAAACTATTATTCAAGTATGATTGTCTATTATTCATCACTGTTGCTTGCTATAAGTGTTAATCAACCCTAAATAGCATAGTACAATTTTTAAAGGTGTTTCATAAATAATAAAATGTAAATGACAACTATTTTTCATTTACAAATCATAGCACCCATTACCAGAAATTGACTTTTTTATAAAATCTTGTTCCAGGACTCGTATAGCGTTTGTAGGTAAAGATCAACGCTACTTCATTACGCTTTGCTGTATAAGCTGTATATTTCTTTGAATTAATCGGCATCTCGTAAGAATATCTCAGATTAGCTATTTTACCCAAATTGATGTTTAAATAAGGCATAATTGTCTGAAAATTTCTTGTGTAGATACCATAATTCACATTGATTTTTCCAACTGGGTTGACTTTGTAGAATTCCATACCAGACCAAAATGCGACAATTTGTGCACTATCGCCATTTAGTTTGGTACTTCTATAGTACATACCCTCTTGCCAGTACATATTCTTTTGAACTATGCCCCAGTTTTTATTTAAGCGCAAACGAAGTATAGAATGGGCAGTTACTCTATGACGTAATTTCGATTCATTGTCTACATTTCCACGAGGATCATTTTTTGGATAAGCAAGATGATGCATAGCGCCGCCAATTTCAAACATTACAGCATCTGTGACCATGCCGTAATAGCCTCCGCCATTGAAATCTATATAATTATTTGAACCTTTTTGAGGATCAACAGCATAAGTAAAGGGATATCTGAACCCCCCGCCGGAAATCTCTCTGTCGTACTCACTACCTTTGGTTTCATCTAATTTACCTTCAGCATAAGTTGCCTGGATGCCGAACCCAAACATCTTATTGCTTTTGTTGTAAAAATGACGAGCAATTGAAGCAGAAAAGAATTTGGCATCAAGTGGACTTTTACTATTTCCATAATGATAATAATTTAAACCTGCGCCCCAATAACCATATACTCTTGATTTTTTATACACTTCATCCTTTCCTTCTTTTTGAGAGGAAGCAGAAGATGCAGACACGGCTGTAGTAGATTCATCATCACCGCTACTTTTGTATTTGCCAAATTTAGCATCCAAACTTACATTCTGATGCTCCATACTTGCCGCATTGGTTTCTTGCCAGCTAGACAAAGCGGACAATCTGATTTTTCCGTCAAAACGGCCTGTCAGACTTGGATTAAACTGAATAGCTGCAGTACCAATCTGCGAAAATCTTGCATTTTGTGCAAAACTGTTTACTGTAAAAAACAACATTAAAACGATCAGAAATTTCTGACTTTTCATAAAATTTAATTTAGTCAACTTGATAATTAATTTTGAAACTTATATTGATTTGTCTTTTTTGCTCCAGATAATTTTACAACTTTATTATTCCCTTCTGTAACCTGATATTCAGGAAGTAAGTCCTTAATCACAATTCTGAATAATTCTGGTTCGTAAAATCCTTCCAGAGACATCAATTTTTCAACAATATTTTCTGCTTCTACCAAAGGTACTTTGATTTCTTTACTGATCATTATTTTTTCGTGATGTGTTTCCTTCATTTTTTCATTTTTGGAAAACACTTCTTCGTATAATTTCTCACCAGGTCTTTGGCCAACGAATTCAATTTTGATATCTACATCTGGCGTATACCCTGCCAAACGTATCATATTTTTGGCCAAATCTACGATTTTTATCGGTTCACCCATATCAAAAACAAAAATTTCTCCCCCATCCGCCATTACTGATGCTTCTAGCACCAATTGACAGGCCTCTGCGATGGTCATGAAATATCTTATCATTTCCGGATGCGTTACCGTAACTGGACCACCGGATTGAATTTGTCTTTTAAATAATGGAACCACAGAGCCATTTGAACCCAAAACATTTCCAAATCTTGTAACTACAAAACAAGTTGTATTTTTTGAAGAAGCATAAGCCTGTACAATTATTTCTGCAAGTCTTTTTGTAGCACCCATCACGCTGGTAGGATTCACAGCTTTATCAGAAGAGATAAAAACAAATTTTTCTGCTTTGTATTTTATAGCTTGTTTTACTATACTTAAAGTGCCGAATATATTGGTTTGTATGGCTTCCCATGGAAATTGTTCCATCAACGGAACATGCTTGTACGCAGCGGCGTGGTAAATGAAATTTGGTGCGTTCTCTATAAAGAGTTTTTCCATCAATTGCTCATTTCGAATATCTGTAAGTACAAATCTGTATTGTACCCCGGGATATTTTCTTTTTAATTCCTGTTCCAAATCGTATAATGCACTTTCTGAAAAATCAACACAAATTATGATGGTTGCGTCGTGTTCAGAAAGTTTACGCACTATTTCACTGCCTATTGAACCTGCTGCCCCCGTTACCATAACCACTTTATCTTTGAGATTTTCTGCTACATGCTCATCGTACAATTGAATTGGCTTTCTGTTCATCAAATCATTAATATCAATTGAAGACAACTTATCAAGATTAAAATCAGCATTTATCATCGATTGTATTGATGATATTTCTTTGATTTTTACATTAAAAGGAAGTGTCTCTTCTAAAAATTTAGCTTTTCTGGCCGGAGTAATGGTTTTGTTTGCAATTATAATATCAGTAACAGCATTCTTGATGATTTCTTCTTTTAGGCAATTTGATGCATCAATTACTTTAACGCCTCCAATAAAACGTCCAATTTTCTTTTTATCGTCATCCAAAAAGGCAACAAGTTTATACTCATCCTGATATTGTGTGCTGATAGATTTTTTCAAAAAGACACCCAATTCACCAGCTCCATAAATCATCAGTTTTTTCTGATTGGCTACTTTTTTTGACTTATTGTAGTAGAAATAAAGATAACTTATGATGAAGCGGCTACCGATGATGTAAATTGATGTTATGAAAAAACTGATTAGAAAAATTTCAGGCTTTAAATGATGTTTTTCCGGAAATAAAGTACCGGACATGGCGCTGAAAAAATGAATAAGTGCTAAAATAAAAATCAGATTGAGATAATCCTTACTGCTAAAGTATCTGATTACCTTATGGTTTATTCCAAAAATTATCCAAGCAGCAACAGCTAAAAAAAGATGAACTGTAATTCGATAAAAAATAGTGTGTAACGGAAAAAAAGTAATAGACAATAACCTATAATTGGCAAAAAGTGCAGAAAGTAAGCCAAAAATAATCAATAACTGATCACCAGTTAAAACAAACTGTGATGGTCTTAAAGATTTATTTTTTAGCATTTTCATTTTTAAAAAAACTTTTGATTTCAGCGATAACAAAATTCAAGTTTTCATCTGATAAATTTGAGCCGCTTGGTAGACAGAGTCCTGTTTCAAATAATTCATCAGAAATGCCGTTACAATATGATTCGTTTTTTTCAAAAACCGGTTGTTGGTGTAATGGCTTCCACAATGAACGTGATTCGATATCAGATAATTCCAAATGTTGTCGCAGTCGTTCATTTGTACCCGTTTGGTATGTCCTTTTAGAAAAAATAATTGTTGTAAGCCATCTGTTTGATTTACATCCAATCGGTTCATCCAAAAACTCAATACCTTCTAGCTCTGCGAGCTCATTTTTATATACGTCATAAATTGCGCGTCTTCTTTCAATCCTGTTGGGTAGCTCTTCCATTTGTCCCCTTCCAATCCCAGCACAAATGTTACTCATTCGATAATTATAGCCAATCTCTTTGTGAAAATAAAAAGGAACCGGCTCTTTAGCTTGTGCTGATAAATGTCTAATTTTTTTTACTATATCAGCGTTATTGCTTGCTAATGCGCCACCTCCACTTGTGGTTATAATTTTATTTCCATTAAAACTTAATACCCCTGCATCTCCAAAACTACCACAAGGTTTATCATAATATGTGCTGCCCAATGCTTCAGCGGCATCTTCAATGACGGGTATTTGATACTTTTCAGCAATAGCATTTATTTCGTTTAATTTGGCAGGCATCCCATACAAATGAACGATAATAATTGCCGCAGGTTTTTTACCTGACGCGATATTTTTAGTAATCGCTTCTTCCAATAATCCGGGATCTATATTCCATGTTTCTCTCTCACTATCAATAAATATTGGCTTAGCTCCACAATAAACTATAGGAAATGCAGATGCAGCAAATGTGAAACTCTGACAAAGAACTATATCATCTTGCTTTACTCCTAATGCAATCAAAGCAAGATGCAAAGCGGCTGTTCCCGAATTCAGTGAAACTACACCTTGTACTGTTAAGTGATCTTTTAGTTGCTGTTCGAAAAAATCCACATTAGGACCCAAAGGAGCCACCCAATTTGTTTTGAACGCCTCATTTACATAATGCTGCTCATTTTCACCCATATGAGGTGATGATAACCAAATTCTACTCAACAGATAATATTTTTAGACTTTCTGTACGTTTATAATAACATACAAAAAACGAAAATGTTAAAATTTTAGCTAAATTACTGTATTTATTGGAATTTTGAAGATTATTATTTTATTAACTCGTAGACATAGAATTGTTCAGTAAACAATGCCAAACATTAAAAAAAATATGACTTTTAGCAGTTTTTGTAAATATTGCTTTTTATAATATCGAGCCTATCCAGCCTATCCAGCTTATCCAGCTTATCCAGCTTATCTATCTTATCCAACCTATCCAGCCTATCCAGCCGCCTACCCATGAAACTTAATCGGCTTGGCTGGTATACCAACAGCGGTACATCTGGGAGGTAAGGATTTAGACACGACAGCACCTGCTCCAACTATTGTTTCATCACCTATTTCTAGCTGGTTTATAATTTTTGCTCCGGTTCCAACATAAACAGCCTCTCCTAATTTCACTTCACCTGATATATTTACTGAAGGCATAAATGAACA
>CANHLV010000098.1 GCA_947461495.1 Chitinophagaceae bacterium | reverse complement strand
TTTTCTCGGGTGCAAAATTACTACATTGAAGTTAGTTTTTTATATAAAAATTCGTAATTTTAAGAACTATGAACAAGCTCAAATATTTCGTGGAATGGCATGTGTTTGGCGTCTGCACCGCAATAGGCGAGAAAATGGGCATTGCCACTAGTATCATCAGAAAGTATTTTATTTATATTTCCTTCCTTACAATGGGTTCACCACTGATTGTGTATCTATTTGTGGCTTTTTGGATGAATGTGAAAAAGTATGTAAGAATATCCCGCAGAAATCCGGCAGGAATTTAAAAAAATGTTTCTAAGGTTGAAAATGTTCAATACGTTCAAAATGTTTTTAAGCTTCTCAAACCTTTTGAACCTATTAAACCTCTTGAACCTTTCAAACCTTATATAATGGCTTTTCTCAACACCACCAATTTCTCCAACAAAGGTTCTAACAAATCAAGACGTAACATATTCGCCCCATCGCTTTTTGCTTTTGCGGGCTCTGGATGAGTTTCGATAAATAAACCATCGGCTCCTGTTGCAATGGCAGCTTTTGCAATGGTTTCTATGAGTTGAGGATTACCGCCGGTTACACCTGAAGTTTGATTGGGTTGTTGTAAAGAATGGGTGCAGTCCATAACAACCGGCACACCGATTTCTTTCATCCAAGTAATGTTTCTATAATCAACAATCAAATCCTGATAACCGAAACTGTTGCCTCTTTCTGTGAGCCATACATTTTCGTTTCCGGCTTGTTTGATTTTATCGACTGCAAATTTCATAGCCGGACCACTTACGAATTGTCCTTTTTTTACATTCACAATTTTATTGGTAGCAGCTGCCGCTAAAAGTAAATCCGTTTGGCGGCAAAGGAATGCCGGAACCTGTAATACATCCACATATTCGGCTGCGATGGCCGCTTCAGCAGCAGTATGTATATCAGTTGTAGTAGGGATGTTTAATTTTTTCCCAGCTCTATTGATTAATTGCAAAGCCTCATGATCACCAATTCCGGTAAATGAAGAAGCACTAGTTCGGTTGGCTTTTCTATAAGAAGCTTTGAAGATGTAAGGTATTTCAAGTCTTTTGCAAATACTTGCTACTTTTTCGGATATCTCGATTACCATGGATTCATTTTCAACTACACAAGGTCCTGCGATGAGGAAAAAGTTGTTATTGTTATATTGCTGTTGTTGGAAAAGATTAGACTGATTATTGTTCATGGTGCAAAATTAGAGAATTATTTTTCTATACATTGAACTTTACTTTTACATTTACAACCTAATTGCTTTTTATGACCAAACAACGAATTCTTGTCATAGGTGCGAGTGGTCAAATTGGAGTAGAATTGACACTTGCGCTAAGGAAAATTTATGGCAACAACAATGTTATTGCTTCAGATTTAAGAGAGCAAAATCCATTATTGGAAGGAAGCGGGCCTTATGTAAGTCTGGATGTAATGAATAAAGAGATGCTTCATGTTCAAGTAATTCGCCAGAATATCACACAGATATATTTGCTCGCAGCGATATTGTCGGCTACCGGTGAAAAAAATCCAAATTTGGCCTGGCATTTGAATATGCAAGGACTGTTAAATGTACTTGACATCGCCCGAGAAGAGAATTTGCATAAAGTTTACTGGCCCAGCAGTATTGCCGTTTTTGGTCCAACTTCGCCTAAAGTGAATTGTCCTCAGCAAACCATTATAGAACCTATTACTGTTTATGGTATCAGTAAATATGCCGGAGAATTCTGGTGTAATTATTACCATCAGCGTTTTGGTGTAGACGTGAGAAGCTTACGTTATCCTGGATTAATTAGTTATAAAAGTGCTCCTGGTGGTGGTACAACAGATTATGCAGTTGAAATATTTCATGAAGCAAAAGAAGAAAAAAAATATCAGTGCTTTTTAAATGAAGACACTTACTTGCCCATGATGTATATGCCTGATGCTATAAAAGCAACAATTGAGTTGATGGAAGCACCGGCTTCAAAAATTTCAATTCGTACATCATACAATATTTCCGGAATGAGTTTTTCACCAAAAGAAATTGCTGAAGAAATTAAAAAGCATATTCCCGATTTTGAGATTACTTACAAAGAAGATTATCGCCAATCCATTGCCAACAGCTGGCCGCAGAGTATTGACGATGCTGTTGCAAGGAATGATTGGGGCTGGAAAGAAGAATATAATTTGTCGACGATGGTGAAAGATATGTTGGAGAATATTTTAAAGTAAAAATTTCAAATTTCAAAGTAAAAAGTAAAAATTCAAAAATATCAACTCGTAATAAAGATTTTGTATTTAAAGTATAATGAAGAAAATTAGTGCCATAACTTTTTTATTGATTTTGTCAGCATTTGTAAGTTTTGCTCAGCAACAAAATGCAAAAAAATGGATCTTTTCTGCAGGCTATGGCATTGGAAACGTGTGGGTTTATTTTCTCAAAAACAATAGTTTCATAAAAGATATTCCTGATTATAAGGTATCTAGTGTTGGTCCGATTAGTATTTGTGCAGAACATTTCATCAATAACAAAATCAGTATTGGAGCGTCGGCTTCTTATTCAATAGTAAACGGTGAAACAAAAAGATTTCTGGTTGATGAGCAAATCTCAATCTTCACAGCCTTGGCTCGTGCTAATTATCATTTTGGACGTTTGAAAAAACTAGATCCTTATATCGGAGGAGGTTTGGGCTATGTTCGTTCTGTGTATAAAAATAACAACTCAATTCCGGGTCCGGTTCCAGGTGAATTTGGCTACTCCGCACAAATTGGGGCACACTATTATCTATCAAATCATATGGGTTTTTATGGAGAGTTAGGTTATGTGAATGGATCTTTTTTGCAGTTGGGGGTTGTATTAAGATTTTTCAAATAATTGAATTTCATTAAATTAAAGATTATAAAAATTAAAATTGTTAATTAATTTGTGGATTTTTTGTGGAAAACTGATTTTTTTTCAAAAATTCGGCTTAGTTTTGACATATTAATTAACCATTAAATTACGTAACATGAAAAAAGTATTTTTATCCATTGCTTTGATCACCGCATTTGGTGTTGCAAATGCTCAAGAAGGTTTTTCTAAAGGAAACACCTTTTTAACCGGTTCATTGGGTATCTCGTCTGAAAATGACAAAGACGCTGACGCAAAATCTAACTCAACAACTTTCGCAGTTGGAGTAGGTCATTTCCTTAGCGACCATATCGCTGTTGGAATTAATGTAGGTTTTGGATCTGCTAAAACAACTGAGTCTTCTTTAACTACTGAAGAAACAAGTGCAATGACTGCTGGAGCTTTTGGTAGATATTATTTTTCTCCTAAAAGCAAATTTTCTATGTTCGGACATTTAGGAGTGAATTATGCAAGCATTACAGATAAAACAACCAATCCAGACCTGAAAGTAACAGGTATGGATATTTTTGCCGCTCCAGGTTTCAACTATTTCGTTTCTAAGAATCTGTCTTTGGAAGCTGTTATAGGCCGTATTGGCTATAGCTCAGCAAAAGCTGATTTGACAGGAGCAAAAGGTACAACCGGCTTCGATTTTGCGATAGATTTGACTAATGTAACTTTTGGGATGAATTTTAAGTTTTAATAAAAACTGATTCTATGAATTAGGCCTGTCAACTTTGACAGGCTTTTTTTTGGGGAATATTTGTTTTTGGTCAAGAACAATAACCTTTAATATCACTGAGATTTCAGGACAAGTTATCTAGTTATTTATGAAACATCAAGTTTGACTATTCTGAGATTGATTTTTTAAAATAGTATTCTATTTTTCTTATTGATTTGACTTTTGAGTTAGTATAGTTATTATTTTAAACTTTTTAAAGTTTATGTACAATTACATATTTATCATAACAAAAAATGATAACAAGTTTTAGTTAGTGAAATTAAGTTAGATTGCAGCAAATTAATAAACCATTAAACTTCTTAAAATGAAAAAATTATTTTTTATTGCTCTTTTTTCTGCAATTTCATTTGCATTATTCTCTCAAACTTCTAAAGGCACTTGGCTAGTAGGAGGTGACGTAGGATTTTCTTCTTCTAAGTATGGTGAGGCAAAAATGACTCAAATTGCCGTTTTACCTGAGGCAGGTTATTTTGTAATTAATAATTTGGTTGTTGGTATGGCCGTAAAGGTTAGCACTGCGACTTCTAACACTGGTGCTAGCGGCGCAGCTGATTTGAAATCTTCTTCTGCTTATTTTGGACCTTATGTTCAATATTATTTCGCTTCATTAGGGAAAAATGCAAAATTATACGGGAGTGGGATTTTTGCTTTCGGAAGTAGCAAACAAGGCTCAAATGCCTCAGTACAAGAAACTGGATGGGGATTTTCAGCTGGTCCTGCATTTTTCTTAAACAAAAACGTTTCTTTAGAAATAGGTATTGGATATACTACAGCTAAGTTGAAAGGTGATACAGAATCTTCAAATTCATTTGGAATTCAAGGGGGATTTCAGATTCATTTGTAATCATCTGATATAATGAAATGATAAAAAAAGGAGGCCTTAAAAAATGCCTCCTTTTTTATTGCCAATTTCTCAATTACTAAATCATTTGAATATACTAAATTGCGTATATTATTAAATTTATCAAACTACTCAAAATGAAGAAATCAATCGTTTTCTTTTTTTTATTCTTTTCTGTGTTGAATGCCATAGCTCAAAAAGATATTTTTAAAAAAGGGGATAATATTATTTCAGGTTCAATAGGATTGTTTTCTGAAAATGATAAAGATTTACTGTTGTCCGAGATAAAAAATTAAAATAAGGGTGGTTTTATGGCCACCCTTTATCAATTTTGTAGTTACCACACAACAAAGTTGATATGGACAAAACTACTAATTATCTCGGACAGCCTATTTTAAAACAGGTACTTTCTTTTATTGACAATACAATAGTTCAAAAGGCTATCCTAAAGCACAAAGCCAATTTTCGCAGTAAGCAATTAATGTTTAAAGACCATTTGATTACGATGCTTTATTGTGTTTTCAGCAGGTGTACGTCGCTACGTGAAGTTCAAACTGGGCTTGAGTTGTGTAATGGGAAGCTCAATCATTTGGGGCTATCTAAAGTACCTGCAAGGAGTACATTAAGTGATGGAAACAAAAAACGTAGCAGCGATGTTTTTGGCGAAGTGTATGGTTTGTTATACAACCAATACAAGCACATTATCTCGGACAGCCCATTAAAACATAGCATCGCCAGCAAATTGTATATTTTGGATAGTAGTACTATTTCATTGTTTAAAGCCATTTTAAAGCCTGCTGGACGAAAGCGATTAGATGGCAAAAGTAAAGGTGGCATTAAAATGCATACGTTACTTAAAGCAGAAAATAATATGCCTTGCATGGTTAAATACACCGCAGCAGCCCTGCACGATCAGCAATTTTATCAATATATCAATGAGTTGCCCGACGGTTCTATCATTGCTTTTGATAAAGCCTATATCAACTACTGCCAATTCGCCCAATTTTCCGACAAAAACATTACCTACGTGGTACCACAAAAAGACAATGCAGTTTACGCATCTACTCAAGAATTGGAATTAAAAGATGAAGAGCCACAAATTTTAAAAGACGAGTTAATACAAGTAAATTATACCCAATCAATAGAAAATATATCCATAGAAAGAACCCTACAAATAAGGCGAATAGCCTATTACAGCACAAAACACAATACCACTTTTGTATATCAAACCAATAATACAGAGCTAGCAGCAATGGACATTGTAGCCATTTATCAGAACCGTTGGCAAATAGAAAAATTCTTCAAAAAATTAAAACAAAACTTCCCCTTACAATATTTTTTAGGGGATAATGAAAATGCCATTCAAATACAAATTTGGTGCGCCTTAATCGGTCTACTTTTGCTACAAGTTATTTTTACAGAGCAAAAAGTAACAATCGCTTTTTCCATTTTAGCTTCCATCATCAGCCTACATATCATGAACTATACTTCGCTGGCTTCTATTATTAGTGCATACAAGCAAAAACGGGTTAGAAATAAAAACAAAAGTCCAACTAAAGCCAAAAACAAAAATAGCAACCCCCATTTTGCCCCAACATTTAATTTTTAAGCAGTAGCAACGCTTTTAAAGGATAGATTGTACTATTTTTAGATTATCTCGGACAACAATAATAAAGATTTAGAAATAAAATCAAATTCCATTTCATTTGTTACAGGATTTGGTCATTTCATTAAAGACAATATTTCTTTAGGAGCCAGTTTGGGAATTATTTCAGGCAAAGAAATCGAGTCGAATATTGTAACAGACGATACCCGTGTCTTAGCTTTCGATATTTTCGGAAGATATTACCTGAATCCAAAAAGTAAAATTCTATTATTTGGACAACTTGACTTTGGATGTGGTTTTGCTAATGATAATATTGCAGATATTCAAACTAGGATTTTTAATATTTCAGCTACACCTGGAATTGATTATTTCATAACAGAAAAAATTGCTCTTGAGGCAGGTTTTGGAACAATTGGATATACTTTTTTAAAAGATAATGTGGAAGGTGCAAATGGGGTGAGTAGGTTTGACTTAAATCTAAATTTGGGGAAAATTGATTTTGGCGTCATTTATAGGTTCTAAATTAAACAATTGACAATTGATATTTTTTTATCAAAAACCTAAAACATCTTTGATAGTAAAAATCCCATTCTTTCCTTTTATAAACTCAGCTGCCAAAACCGCTCCACTTGCAAAACCGATTCTGTTATGCGCGGTGTGTTTGATTTCAATACTGTCGATTGAAGAATTGTAATTGATGATATGTGTGCCAGGAGCGGGATCGATTCTTTGGCTAGTAATGCTCAATTCAACATTGTTTGCTGTTTCACCCAATACCCATTTTTCTTTATTTTGGTT
>CANHLV010000097.1 GCA_947461495.1 Chitinophagaceae bacterium | reverse complement strand
TCCTGCTGGATCTTTTGGAAAAGGAACATCTATCTCTGAATTTAAATAAGGGTCTACTTCATTTTTTATATTTTCAAAAGAAGTATTTAATAATTCATTGGATTTAAGTTGGCGAGAAACTTCAGAAAATTCTTTTTTGGTAGCAAAAGAAATGGGATGCTGCTGACCGTAAACACAATCAGCAATTAGAAAAAATATGAGTATTATTTTTTTCATCAACCCGCATTAGACTATTAGTAAAGATGAATTGTTTAACAAGCGACAATCATTTCAATTTAAATGTTTCACTAAGCTTAAACAAACGTTTCCGACAACAATGTAATATTATTCGCATTAATCAATAATTCCATTTCATTAGCACTTAAATTTTATTCAATAATTTTTAAGATATTTTAGATATCTTCAATCAATGAGTTTAAATAGATAAATAAAAACAAAAGTATAGCTATGGTAACGATGCCGGAAAGGGTGCCGGTAATTTCTGAAACATTATCAAAAACATATACTAATTTTATCACCCAATGGAAAGGCAAACTACAATAAAAGATATCGCATTAGCACTTAGATTGTCAACTTCTACAGTCAGCAGGGCTTTACGTGACGCGCCTGATGTAGGAGAAGAAACAAGAAAAGCAGTTAAAGCATTGGCTGAAGAATTGGATTATCAACCTAATAAACTCGCTTTAAGTTTGTTGAAAAAACAAACTAACACCATTGGATTGATCATTCCCAATCTTGATTTTGTTTTAGCTACAATGGTTAAAGGTATCGATGAAGTAGCACTTGAAGCAGGATATACTGTTATGGTTTGTCAAAGCGATGAAAGCTTTGGAAGAGAAATTGTAAACACAAAAAGATTGCTCGATAGCTTAGTAGATGGCTTCATCATTTCAGTTTCTAGTGAAACCATGATCTTTGAGCATATCAAAAAAATCCAACAGAAAAAAAAGCCATTGGTACTATTCGACCGAACTATCAATTCTATCAGTGCTCCAAGAGTAAGACTAGACAATGTTGAAGGAGGAAGAATAGCCACACAACATCTTATCGATCAAGGTTACAAAAGAATTGCTCTTCTTGCCGGTCCGGAAAATCTTAACATAAGCAATGAAAGAATGGAAGGTTATCTGCAAACTTTAAAGCAAAATAAAATTAAAGTCGACAAGAATCTGATCATACATTGCGACTTCAATCAGGAATATGGAAAAATGGCAACGAAAGAATTGCTCACCATGAAAAACAGACCAGACGCCATTTTCGCCATAAGCGACAGGCTGGCGATTGGTGCATTATTAGCTATCAAAGAAACGGGCTTAAAGATTCCAAAAGATATTGGACTTGTGGGTTTTAACAATGATCCCATGACAAAATTGATGACGCCAACCATAAGTAGCGTAGAAATGTTTGCGTTCGAAATGGGCAAAGCCACTGCAAAAATATTTCTAGAAATGATTCACAGCGAAACGGATATGTCTGATAAAGAAATCATCTTCAAACCAAAATTATTTGTGAGAGAATCATCCAGTAGGATTTAATAAAATTCAAAAGTAAAAATTCAAAATTTAAAAGTAAAAAAAACAAAAAATGAAAATCATTCATGCAGTTCATCCACAGGACTTCGTTAATTACAACACAGAACAAATCAGAGAAAGATTCTTACTCGAAAAATTGGTTCATGATGGCCAAATCAATTGTGTTTACACACACTACGACAGAATGATTGTTGGTGCTGCAAAACCTACATCAGGATCATTAACATTAGGCACATACGATCAATTAAAAAGCAGCTACTTTTTGGAAAGAAGAGAAATGGGTATCATCAACATTGGTGGTGCTGGACACGTAACTGTTGATGGCACAGAATATGCATTAGAAAAGTTAGATTGTTTATACATCGGCAAAGGAAAACAAGATGTTCAATTTTCAGGATCAGAAGCTAAATACATTTTCTTCTCTTGTCCTGCTCATGCGGAACATCCTGTACAATTGATGAAATCTGCTGATGCCACTCCTGCTGAAATGGGTAGCGCAGAAACAGCCAATCACAGAACTATCAATAAATATGTACATCCTGATGGATTGAAAAGTTGTCAATTGATGTTAGGCGTTACCAACTTCAAAGCAGGTAGCATTTGGAATACCATGCCTTCGCATCTTCACGACAGAAGAATGGAAGCTTATTTCTATTTTGACCTTCCTGAAAATCAACGCATCATTCACTTTATGGGCGAGCCTCATGAAACAAGACATATGTTCTTAAACAATGAAGAAGCTATCGTATCACCTTCATGGAGTATTCATAGCGGTGTGGCTACATCAGCATATTCATTCATTTGGGCTATGGCAGGAGAAAATGCTTCATTTGCTGACATGGATGCCGTAAATATTATGAATTTAAAATAATTTTCTTGACATGATTAATTTCAGAGTTGATAACAAACTGGCCATTGTAACTGGATGCAATAAAGGCATAGGGATGGACATCGCCATTGCCTTAGCAGAAAACGGAGCCGACATCATTGGCGTGAGCAGCAAGATGAAAGAAACCGGTCAAGATATTGCTAATGCCGTAACTGCTTTGGGCAAAAAATTTTATGCTTACAATGCTGATTTTACCAACAGAGAATCATTGTATACATTTCTTACTGAAGTACAAAATGACCATCCTAAAATTGATATCTTAATCAACAACGCAGGACATATTTTACGAAATCCTGTTGCCGAACATTCTGATGAATTTTGGGATACTATTATTGACATCAATTTGAATGCTCAATTTATCATCACTAGAGAAATTGGTAAACAGATGATAAAAAATGGCCACGGAAAAATCGTTTTCACCGCTTCATTATTGAGCTTTCAGGGCGGTATAAACGTTCCGGGATATGCGGCAAGTAAAGGCGCCATCGCTTCCTTAATCAAAGCCTTTGCTAATGAGTGGGCTAAATATGGAATTACTGTGAACGGAATTGCTCCGGGCTATATTTCAACAGACAATACCGCAATGCTCAGAGCTGATAAAGACAGAAACGCTTCAATATTAGCAAGAATACCTGCCGGCAGATGGGGCGACCCGAAAGATTTGGCTGGTGGTTTTGTATTCCTTTCTTCACCTGCTTCTGATTATGTTAATGGAACTATTTTGACGATAGATGGAGGTTGGATGGGACGGTAGGGATATTAAGGAAAATATTTTTTAAACAGCCCACAACGTTAAAATGGTGGGCTGTTTTGTTTTTTTCGGAATTTCAAATGCTGGATACTTGATACTTGATACTGGATAGCATTGTCGACTAATTAGCGACTTTGCTCCCTTGCGAGCTTTGCGTGAAACTAGAAAAATAAGAATTCCCTAAATCCCAATAAATCCCCCCTACTTTTTATTGCCTACTCATTTTTTTTAATGATATTTGCCTAATCTTATAGAAATAATGAAGGTTTTAATCAAACAAGCACACATTATTTGTCAGGGTTCCCCTCACAATAACTCCATTAAAGACATTTTCATTTCAGATGGTATCATTCAAAAAATTGATGACCACATTGACGTCCAGGCAGACCAAATCGTAAGCTACGACAACTTACATGTGAGCATTGGCTGGATGGATGTATTCGCTCATTTCTCCGACCCTGGTCATGAAGAAAGAGAAACCATTGAAACCGGAGCCGCGGCCGCTGCAGCAGGTGGATTCACTGATGTAATGATCATGCCCAATACAAATCCGGTAATTGCTGCTAAATCGCAGATTGAATATATCAAACAACGTTCACGTCAATTGGCTGTTAACATTCATCCCATCGGAGCCGTTACCAAAAACGCCGAAGGAAAAGAATTGGCCGAAATGTATGATATGTACGAAAGTGGCGCCGTTGCTTTTTCTGATGGATTGAATAGCATTCAACAAGCTAATATCATGACAAAGGCTTTACAATATGTGCTTGCTAATGATAAAGTAATCATTCAGTTACCGGATGAAAAATCTATATCTGCACATGGGCTTGTAAATGAAGGTATCGTAAGTACCAAAATGGGATTGCCAGGAAAACCAGCCATTGCCGAAGAACTCATGATCATGAGAGATATTGAATTGCTGAAATATACAGGTTCTAAATTACATATAACGGGCATCTCTACACGCAAATCTGTAGAACTAATCGCCGCAGCTAAAAAGTCAGGATTGCAAATTACTTGCTCCGCTACTCCTGACCAGTGTTATTTCAGTGATGAAGATTTGGCCGAGTATGATACCAATTTAAAAGTAAATCCACCTTTAAGAAATCAAGATGATAAAACAGCGATTCGTGAAGCATTGAATAATGGCACGATTGATTGTATCGCTTCTCATCATATCCCTTTAAATTGGGATGACAAAACTTGTGAGTTCGAATATGCAAAATATGGCATGACCGGACTTGAATCGGTGTTCAGTGTTTTCAACAGCATTTTCATCAACCTCGAACATTTGATTAACCATCTTACTACTCATCCGAGAAACATTTTCGGAATCGCAATGCCAAGAATTGAAGAAAATGCCAACGCCTGTTTAACGCTATTCCAACCAGAAGAAACTTATACTTTCGAAGCTTCTCAAATTCGTTCTAAAGCACGCAACAATCCTTTCATCGGAAAACAATTGGAAGGAAAAGTAATCGGAATTATTAACAATGGAAAATTTGTTGCGCATTAATTATGAAAACCATCAGCTCCAGAAATAAAGGAATTATTGTATCATTTGTAATGATTGGTTTTTCCTTGATTACTTATTTTAGTATTCCTGAGAACAAACAATTTTTATCCCGCTATTTAATCATGATCATTTTTATAGCTGGTTTATTTTGGACAATTGTAGATTATAAAAAAACAAATGAAGAAGCTGATATTAAAACTTATTTCAACGAAGGATTTAAAAATTTCATTGTAGTCAGTTTTTTCATGGCAGCCTATACTTTCATTTTCTATAAGATATTCCCTATCCCATTTGAGTATGAAAGTTTCATCAACACCAATAAAAAACAATTGCTAGAACAAGGCAACAGAACGGCTACAGAAATAGAAGAGAATGCCCGACAATGGAAAAACTATTTTGTGCCATTGATATTATCGATCTATAATTTCACATTTCTGCTAATGGGCGCTTTGGTTAGCGGAATACTTGCATATATATATGGCAAGAAAAAATAACTTACTTTAGCGTCACAATAATTAAAGCGAACAAACATGGATGTTTCAATCGTAATACCACTCTTTAATGAAGATGAATCCCTCACAGAATTATGTGCATGGATTGAACGTGTTGTGAATGCCCACCAATTGTCTTATGAAATTATCATGATTGATGACGGAAGTACCGATGACTCTTGGGATGTCATTGAAAAATTGAGAGCTCAAAATCCTAATATCAAAGCGATAAAATTTCAACGTAATTACGGAAAAAGTGCTGCATTAAATGAGGGTTTCAAAGCTGCACAAGGACAAGTGATTATCACCATGGATGCTGATATGCAGGACAGCCCGGATGAAATTCCTGAACTTAGAAAAATGATTCTCGAAGGCAACTACGATATTGTAAGTGGATGGAAAAAGAAAAGATATGATAACGCGCTTACAAAAAATCTGCCAAGCAAATTATTTAATGCAGCTGCTAGAAAAATGAGCGGCATTCAACTTAATGATTTCAATTGCGGTTTGAAGGCTTATAAATACAAAGTAGTAAAAAGCATCGAAGTCTATGGCGAGATGCACAGATATGTACCTGTGCTGGCAAAATGGGCGGGCTTCAGAAAAATCGGTGAAAAAGTGGTAGAACATCGAGCTAGAAAATATGGTATCACCAAATTTGGCTGGGATCGTTTTATCAATGGATTCCTCGACCTGATGTCGATATTCTTTGTTGGCAAATTCGGCAAACGCCCAATGCACTTTTTTGGTTTATGGGGAACAGTTTCCTTTATGTTTGGCTTGCTAGTATTCATTTACCTTACCATTTCAAAATTCTTTTTTGATGTAACAGGAATGACACAGCGCCCTTTATTTTTCTTTGCCATCCTTTCTATGATTATTGGAACGCAATTGTTTCTTTCAGGATTTATCGGCGAACTGATTGCCAGAAATTCACCAGAAAGAAATCATTATTTGATTGAACAAAAAATCGGTCTTTAAAATTTATACGTCTTTAAAAAGCTGCCCGATTTAATTTGAACGTCCAATCAAAAAATATCATCATCATTGGTCCCGCACATCCTTTAAGAGGCGGATTGGCTTCTTATAATGAAAGATTGGCAAAAGCATTTATCGACCAAGGACATCATTGCGAAATCTATACATTCTCTTTACAGTATCCCGGTTTTTTGTTTCCGGGTACCACACAATTTTCAACAGAACCTGCACCGCAATATGTAAAGATTCATGTTGACATTAATTCTGTAAATCCACTCAATTGGATTCGCGTTGGAAATAAACTGAAGCAAATAAAACCTGATATCATTATTGTAAGATATTGGCTACCATTTATGGGGCCTTGTCTTGGCACCATTTTGCGTAAAGTAAAAAAGAACCATCACACAAAAATCATTTGCATTGCCGACAACATCATCCCTCATGAAAAAAGAATCGGCGATACTGCATTCACCAACTACTTCATTAAACCGATAGACGCTTTTATTACGATGAGTAAAAAAGTGTTGGAAGATTTAAAAAACATAGACGCCTCAAAAAAAGCAAAATTCGTCCCTCATCCATTGTATGATAATTTTGGTGAGAAAATTTCAAAACAAGAAGCGAGAAACAAAATCGGCATTGAGGATGATTTGAAAATTATTTTATTCTTTGGTTTTATCAGAAAATATTAAGGGCTTGATTTGTTGTTCGATGCCATAAAACTGTTAAAAGAAAAGG
>CANHLV010000096.1 GCA_947461495.1 Chitinophagaceae bacterium | reverse complement strand
TGGCGATGGTCATTACATGATTTTTCAATTCCCATGGCCTGAACCATAGAAAAAAATTACAATCCAATGACAAATTTCAATCCTTTTTTTCATCCTCCGGATATTTAACGTCTATATTTGAACACCTAAAAAATAAAAATGAAAAAAATATTTTTATTTGTTTTATCTCTTGCCATCATCAGGATTTTTTCTAGCTGTGATTGCTTTTCCAGTTGCTACATATTACCACAATTTACCATCGTGGATAAAAACACTATGGAGGATCTGATCACCGGTCCCAACCCAAGATATTTCAGAGACTCCTTGATGCAAAAAAAGCCATCAGATAGTTCATTTATTCATGTGTTTGATGACAGATTGCTTTTTAATGATACTGTTTTATTAAAACTGAATAGCACTGATGTGGATACGGTTGTGGTTTACTACAACAATGCGAAAGGCGACAGAAGATGCTGTGGCGGCGTATTTTACGAGCCTCAGTCAGTTTTTTACAATGGTATCGCTTGTGGTTACCATGGAAATATTTTCTTGTTTGAAAAGTAAAATAAATGAAAAAAAACTTCTACTTAATTTTATTGGTTTTATCGTCATTTGATGTTAAATCGCAATCGGACCCAGCACTCAATTCTGCGTTGAATGCGTATTCTTCTGTAAAATTAAATACAGCGTATGTTCAGTTGTTTGGCAATGGCATTGTTTTATCCGCCAACTACGAACGTCAATTATTTAAAAAGTCAGGATTGGGAATTCATGTCGGTTTTGGAGTGTGCGGTGAGACCGGTTTTAACTGGAATAATAGCTCGCGTTTAACCATCCCTGTTGGTATTAATTATTTACTGCCATTGAAGAGAAATAATCGATTTGTTGACGTCGGCATCGGGGCCACTTATGCAAAATCAGATATGCAGGTATATATGCTGGTGGATTATCGAAATCCCAATTATGTAAACACAAACTTTTGGAGTTGTGTACCTTCCATTTCTTATCGGGTTCATACCCCCAAGCATATGATGTACAGATATGGCTTTACGCCTGTCATTAATCAACATGGCTTTATTCCATTTTTTGAATTTTGTGCAGGGAAGCGTTTTTAATTAAAACTGTTTTCTTAGTTGAGTATAGCTCCAGGCCAGTAAGGGTAGTGTTATGAATGTAAGTATCCAATACCAACTTCCCAGCCACAGATACAGAGCTGCTGCAATTGCTGTTAAATAAATTGGATAAAGTAAAAACAACAGCCCTACGAGTATAGAATCATAATGATCACTTTTGCCTGCTTTCTTTGTGGTGAAATTTTCTATTGGTTTATAAATAGGTGCGTGTACCCATTTGCCAATAAAAGCGGGTAATAAAAGTACTTTCTTTTTTATTGGGTTGTGTTTGACTTCAAAAGTAGATTTCAATTTTTCTTTCTCATGATGTTCAATAACTTCAACCAATGGCGTCAACTCATTTTTTAATTTTTCATTAAAAGCTTTAATGCCATTGCCATCCATATTTTGATAATCGAATGTTTCTTTTCCAAATGGTTTTCCAAAATTGAGATGAACGTTTTTACCAAATGCTTTGAATGAATGATAATTGATACCAACGGGCAAGATGGTTAAATCAATTCCTTCTTGCCAACTGCTAAAAGCCAGTCGGGCTGTGCCTTTTTTTAATGAACGCAATTTCCACTCGTTGATGCAAAGTCCTTCACTGAAAATGAGCACGATGCCATTTTTTCTGAAAATATCCCTGCATTTGGCAAAGGTGTCGTAGTTGCTGTTTAGATTTTCAGCACCTTCACTGAGTCTGTAAACAGGCAAAATATTAATCGCATAAAGAATCCTTGCAATGAATTTATTTTTGAAACTATCTCCACGAGCTAAAGAGTAAACAGGTCTTTTAAAGATTGTTGCTAAAATAATAGCATCCAGAAATGAATTTGGATGATTGGAAGCTAGCAAAAGTGGCCCTGGGTGAGAGAGTAATTTCTTATCACTGATTTGCAATTTTCTGCAATATATGCGTAGTGCTAATTTAGATGGATATTTTAAAATGTCGAATAACAATAGTGTAGGTTTAATTAAGTTGTGGATCTATTGGGTAATTGGCCAGTTGTTCAAACTCTCCGCCTAGATTGATGACGGATTGTTTCCAGATATTATTTATAGGTACTTCAAAGATTAAGTTTCGCTTAACCTCAGACGTTATCCAAGTCTTATCATCGATTTCACTTTGTAGTTGACCCGCGGACCAGCCACTGTAACCAATAAAGAATTTGATTTTATGAATATTGATTTCTCCTGAAATAATAAGTGCTTTTATGGTTTCAAAATCTCCACCCCAAGCAAGGTTATCATCCAATTGATGACAATCAGGAACTAAATTGGGATATTGATGTATAAAATGTATCGTATCTAATGCTACAGGTCCGCCAACAAATACTGGTATTTCAAATGATTCAAATCCACTTACCAGATTATTCAAAGTGAAATCAAATAATTTATTTAGCACCAATCCAAAACTTCCTTCTTCATTATGACTGCATAAATAAACGACAGATCGAATGAAATTATCGTCTTTCAAAAATGGATCAGCAATCAATAAAGAGTTTTCTTTCAGCTTTTTCATCATTCAAAATTATCTAATTATCTTTTCAGTTTGATTTTTTGATGTTCTTTTATAGTGTTCTCCGTTAAAATTTTGTATAAATATGTAAAAGTCGATGCTGTAAGTGTTTCTGAGCTAATTTTGCGACTTCAATTCATTTGCTTGATGACAATTTTACAGTAATAAATACATAATTATGAAGAGGATTTTTCCTGTTATTGCTATTTTGATTACATTATCCTTATTAGGGTTAATTTATTTTCAGGTATTATGGTTGAAAACCGCAAAAGAGACTAAAGAAAAACAACTAAGAGAAAATATTTTTTTGGCGTCAACAGAAGCTGCTGAAAAGCTAATGGAAGATAAATCCGGATTCATTTCACTAGGAAAGAAAAAGGATCTATTTCTTACTAATGAAAAGATGAAACTTGAAATTTTAAGACCTTCTGTAATTCAGCGATTTAACAGGGATGAAATTTCAGCAGTTATAAGGAGTTCATTGGATAGGCATTTTTTGGAAGGTATTCACTTCGAGTTTGCAGTTTCAGATAATAGTATTACCGGGGAACAAGTTCAAAGCGAAAATTTCTTCAGTTATTTTTCAGATTCATCACATAATACCAATATCGCAATTCCATTAGAACCCCCTCCCGGTAGCAACTATGAGAATCTAGTCAAAGAAGAATTTCTTGTAATAATAATACCTAATCAACGTGCAATTGTATTCAGAGAAATTTTTTGGTTCATCTTAGGCACTATTTTGTTCACTATCATCATTACAACGGCTTTCTTTATTACCATCAGAGCATTGTTGCGTCAAAAAAAATTAAGTGAAATCAAGTCTGATTTTATCAATAATATGACGCATGAATTCAAAACACCCATTGCCACCATTTCACTTGCGGTAGATGCATTGAAAAACGAAAAGGTAATTGGTGATAAAGAAAAATCAAATTACTTCACAAACATCATAAGAGAAGAGAATAAAAGAATGAACAAACAAGTTGAAGCCATTTTACAGGCAGCCATGCTAGATAAAAAAGAAATTCAACTCAACATCAAAAAAGTTTCAGCTCATGAATTGATTAAAAATGCAGTCAATAATATCAATCTTCCACTTGCAGAAAAAAATGGACAGCTTGAATTGCATCTTGATGCAAAAAATGATTTAATCATGGCTGATGATGTACATTTCACAAATTTGATAAATAATTTACTAGACAATGCTGTGAAATATTCCAAGGAGTCAAATCTTCTGATTAAATTGACAACAGAGAGTAGTTCAAGTCATTTGAAAATACGTATTGATGACAATGGCATTGGAATGAACAAAGAGACACTTACCAGAATATTTGAAAAATTCTATAGAGCTCATACCGGAAACATCCATAATGTAAAAGGATTTGGTCTCGGCCTTAGCTATGTAAAAACAATGGTGGAAGCCCATAAAGGAACTATTAAAGCTGAAAGTACACTCGGAAAAGGCTCAACTTTCATCATTAATCTTCCCATTATTTAGTAGTGGGGTCTCCTTATCCACACTTATCCACATTAATTCACACTTGACTGATAAAAAGTCGCATTTTTATGGTGTAAAACCCTCATAAATAGGGGGTATTCCACTTGTGGATAAAAATGTTTTGCAAAAAATGTGTCATAAAGTGGGAAAATGTGTTATTTTGTGTCGAATAATTACTAAAAATAACTCAAAACCCCCAACATGATAGGTTTCATAGGCGAATATGAATCTACAGTCGATGCGAAAGGTCGCTTTCTTTTACCCTCAGGTTTCAAAAAACAGTTACCTGAAGGAGAAAAGGCAGTTTTCGTATTGAACAGAGGTTTTGAGAAATGCCTTACCCTATACCCCATTCAAAGCTGGAACCCACTTTTCGAAAAAATCAACAACCTTAATGACTTCGATCCTAAAGTTAGGGAGTTCAGACGTTATTTTCTAAATGGTGCGGTACAAATTGAACTCGACAGTGCGGGAAGATTATTGCTTCCTAAAAGTTTGGCAGAATATGCCGGACTGGGAAAAGATATCATTTTGGCATCTGCCATGAATAAACTAGAAATCTGGGATAAAACAAAATATCAACAGTTCTTTGACTCCATATCAGCAGATGATTTCAGTACGCTGGCTAATGAGGTGATGAACAAGATTAATGATAAGCCGAACAGTTAAATCAACATGACGAATCGTAACCATAGTAACGACTTGTCTGATACTGAAGGCCATGAAAATGATTATCATATTCCTGTTCTGCTTCACGAAAGTATTGAAGCACTGAATATCAAATCTGATGGTATTTATGTGGATTGCACATTTGGCGGTGGCGGGCATAGCAGAGAAATCCTGAAAAAACTAGGTAGCAATGGAAAATTGTTTGTGTTTGATCAGGATGAAGATGCTGAGAAAAACATTCCTGATGATTCAAGAATTGTTTTCATCAGACAAAATTTCAGACACCTACAGAAATTTCTCAGGGTTCATAAATGCAATGCAGTTGACGGCATACTCGCTGATTTAGGCGTTTCAAGTCACCAGTTTGATGAAGCTGCAAGAGGATTTTCCATTCGATTTGATGCCAACTTGGATATGAGAATGGACCATCGTCAAAAACTAAAAGCAGCTGATATTATTGCGGGTTATGACGAGCAGCGTTTGCAAAAGATGTTTGAAGTATATGGTGAAGTAACCAACGCAAAAACATTGTCTAAGTTGATTGTTGAAAAAAGAAAGACTTCACCTATTCTAACCATCAATCAATTTAAACAAGCCATACAGGAAATTGTAAAAGGCAATCCAAATAAATATCTGGCTAAGGTTTTTCAAGCTTTGCGCATAGAAGTGAATGATGAAATTGGTGCACTGAAAGACATGCTAGAGCAAACCATAAAGCTATTGTCGCCCAATGGCAGAATTGCAATCATTACTTTTCATTCGCTGGAAGATAGAATCGTAAAAAATTTTTTTAAAACCGGAACGATAAATGAAGTAGAAGTTGATGACGTTTTTGGTACAAGGCCTGAAAGTCCATTGAAAGTAGTTACCAAAAAACCAATTGAAGCATCAGCAACAGAGTTGAAAAGAAACACCAGATCAAGAAGCGCTAAATTAAGAATCGCAGAACGAAAATAATCAATGAGTGAAGAACAAAAAATAACGTCATCATTATCCGGAGAAAAGTTTGATTGGAAAAAATATTTCAATTACGAAAATATTGTAAAGAACATTCCTTTTATACTTTTTCTTTCTGTTCTGGCTGTTGCATATATATATAATGGACATTACGCCGATAAGCTAAGCAGGAGAATAAGCAACAGTGAAAAAAATGTAAAAGAATTAGAGTACGAATACAAGACAATTAAGAGTGAGGTGATTTTTAGAAGTAAACCAACGGAAATGATAAAGGCAGTGGCGCCAATGGGTTTAAAAGAATTGAAAGCACCACCTGTAGTTTTGTTTGATTCATCTTCTGTTAATAAGGACTAATAAGGTTTTAAAGAGATAATAAGAGTTTAATAATTATAAAAACACACCGGTTTTGGATATTAAAAAGGACATATTGTGGAGGGTTTACTTATGCTTTCTCGGCACCATAATCCTAGGATTATTTGTATTGGGAAAAACATTTTATCTACAAAATGCAGAGGGAAAATACTGGCGTGGGTTAGGAGATAGTCTTCATTTGAAATATGTTCCAATAAATGCAGAGCGTGGTAGTATATACAGTGAAGACGGCAACATGTTAAGTACTTCTGTTCCTGTGTTTGACATTTATGTAGATTTTGGTGCACAAGGGCTAAGAGAAAAAGATGGTAAGCGTTTCAAAGAAAATGTTGATTCACTGAGTTTCTGCCTGAGTAATTTATTCAAAGACAAAACTCAGTCTGATTATAAAGCAGATCTTGAACTAGCCTATAAAAATAACGAACGATATTATCTGCTGAAAAGAAAGATTTCTTTTGAAGCTTTAAAGGAGATGAGAGATTTTCCACTTGTTCGTTTGGGAAGAAACAAGAGCGGATTCATTTTTGACACTCGAGATAAACGAATTAACCCCTATGTATTATTAGCAAACAGAACCATAGGTCTTTCAAGGAAAGATTCTTCAAAAAATGTTGGCCTTGAAAGAACCTATGACAGTTTGTTGAAAGGAGTATCCGGACAAAGACTGATGCGTTATGCAGCGGGTGCCTATATGCCAGTTGAAGGCGCAGAAGTTGATCCTATCAACGGAAAAGATGTCATTACAACGCTTGATACTTACATTCAGGATGTTGCTGAAAAAGAATTGATGGAAATGCTTGTTGGAAATAATTCTCT
>CANHLV010000095.1 GCA_947461495.1 Chitinophagaceae bacterium | reverse complement strand
TGCATTAGGTACATCTGCATTGGTTGCTAATACAACGTTGGCTTTACAACCTGTTGGCTCAGTCATTGATTTTGTAGGTTATGGAACTGCTAGTGAGTTTGAAACTGCTGCTTGTCCTGGATTGACATCATCTCTAGCAGCCATCAGAAATAACAACGGATGTGACGATACAGATAATAACAGTGCTGATTTTACAACAGGAACTCCTAATCCTCATAATAGTTCATCAGTTGCTGTTTCTTGTTCTTCAAGTCCATTATTAATTGCAGCGCCTGCTATACCAAACATGACTACTACACTTGGAGTCGCTTCTGCAAATCAAACCTTTTCGGTAAGTGGTGTTAATCTTACATCGTTCCCAGGAAATGTAATAGTAACCGCTCCTCTCGGTTTTGAAATCTCTTTGGCTGCCGGTTCGGGTTTCGTATCAAATATTAATTTGCCTATTACTACTTCAACTTTGGCTGCTACAACAATTTATATTCGTATTCAATCTGGCACAGCTTTAGGTAGTGTATCCGGTAACGTTAGTGTAAGTGGTGGTGGAGCCTCAACTGTGAGTTTAGTTGTAACTGGAAATGTATTGTCTGCCGAACCTACTACCCAGGCGTCTAATATCGTTTTTTCAAATGTTGCAGATAATACAATAGATGTTAACTGGTCTAATGGTAACGGAGCTTCAAGAATAGTTGTTATACATTTGACAAGTGTGGCTGCTGCGCTTCCAAATGATGGCATTACTTACACTGCTAACACAAATATTTTCAGTGCTTCAACAACAGGTTCAGGTAATTATGTTGTTTATAACGGAACAGGCACTGGGCCAGTAACTGTGACAAATCTTACTGCAGGCACAAATTATACTGTAAATGTTTATGAGTACAATTCAACTGTTTCCGGTTCGGAAAATTATCTTACTTCAACTAATACCAATAATCCTAATAATGTAAGCACTACAGGAGTATCTCCTTTGTTGCAAAAAATAAATTTCACATCTGTATCAACACCACAATTCATGGGATCTGGAACTGCAAGTAGAATTCCAACTATGTTCATTGCTAAAGTAAGCAATTTATTACCCAACACAACTTATCGTTATTATACTCAGGCTTCATTACCTTCTGATTTAGGAACAACAGCAGGTGGTGCAGGTAATTCAATATTAATTGACAATACAGTAACCCCAGTTGCTTTAACTTACAGTTCTTCATTGTCTGTAGCTACTGCAAATGGTTATGGAAAATTCACAACCAATGCAAATGGAAACTTTATTGGTTCATTTGGATTTATTCATACATCCAATTCAAGATTTACAGCTGGCAACTTTGTCACGCCAACGATTACACTAACTCAAGAAGGCAATACATTTGTTCAATACAGATTTGCGTTGAATGATTCCATTAAAGTTTTACAATTCTCAACAACTACAGGAGCAAACGATGGAAGCTTTATCAATGGTGCTTCGTTAGCAATTCCGGGTAATTTAGTTGGATTATGGAGCTCAGTAACAGGTGGGTTTATCAATAATCAGGTTTCAGAAAGACCTGTAAGTATGACTATATCTGAAAATCCATCAATTGTTTCAGGAAATGGTGGTTCGATTTGGGGAACAAGTTTTATTGCCGGGTATGATCTTTCAACTGGAAGTTGGAACACCATTATTCCGAACATCAATAACAATGGTGTAAGATTGATTCAACAACTTGATTTGGTTACAGGAGAAGTAATAGGATGTAATTCGGATGATGATGGTATCTGGCCTGCAGGTACCAATACTGTTAATCCTGTTAATGGTTCAACATTGCCTTTGCAAATTGTAAGTGCTGATGCTCCATTAAATGGAGGTTCTTGTTATAGAGTTTTACCAGTGAAAATCAATTTATTTGATGTTGCCAAAGCAAATGATAAAGTTATCATCAACTGGCAAACTGCTCAGGAAATCAATTTATCTCAATTTGTGGTAGAAAAATCCACTGACGGCATTCATTGGAAAACACTTTCTTCAGTAAATGCATTTGGCAATAGCAACACGGCGAAAAATTATTCAGCAGTTGATTATTTACCTTCAGTTGGCACAAATTATTATCGTTTAAAATCAGTTAGTCTTTCAGGCGCTTTTGATTATTCTCAAATCAAATTTGTAACCTTTAAAGATGCGATTCATTTATCAATCGCTCCTAATCCTGCAAGTACATTTACAATTTTGAAAATTGATTCAAAGTATACTGGTGAAAAGAAAATTCAATGGATAGATGCGAAAGGTGTTGTTGTAAAAACCATTTCATCATTAGTAAACTCGATCAATATCAATACCGCAGATTTACAGAAGGGAATTTATGTTGTAAAAGTTGTTGTGAATGGAGAGGTGTTGACTTCTAGAATGGTGATTCAATAAATGGTCAATTGTAATTTTTTAAAAAGGCGGCTTCAAATATGAGCCGCCTTTTTTTAGAAATAAGTTTGAAGAAAGTTATACCGACTGGATATCTGTAATGGTCCAATGAAATTGTCCCAAACATCTATCACGTCGGCATTATACAAGAAAATAGCGGATTAAAATGTAATTCAAATTGGTATTAAGTGGTACTGAAGAAAAATCAGTGAAAATATTTGGCTGTCAGAGTTGCGTTGACGTAATATTGCGATATTGCAATATCGCAATGTGGAAAACGCTTATTACATATTTTTACAAAAAAAATCCCAGCTGCTTTAGCCTGGGATTTGATTGAAACTTGTCAACTTATTTCAAACTATTCTACCGTAACACTTTTTGCCAAATTACGAGGTTTATCTACATCAATGCCTTTAGCTATGCCAACATAGTAAGAAAGCAATTGCAATGGAATAACTGTAAGTATTGGTGCAATTAATTCATCTGCAGGTGGAATGGCAAAGTAATCATTGCTTAATCCCGGGCTGATCATATCGCCTTCGGTAACAATAGAAATGATTTTTCCTTTACGTGCTTTAATTTCCTGCATGTTACTCACGATTTTTTCGTGGTAAACATCTTTTGTGGCAATGAATACAACAGGAAGATTTTCATCCACTAAAGCAATTGGGCCATGCTTCATTTCAGCTGCAGGATATCCTTCGGCATGTATGTAAGAAATCTCTTTTAATTTTAAAGCACCTTCAAGAGCAACTGGGAAATTGTACCCTCTTCCCAGAAATAAAAAGTCGGATGCATTTTTATATTTTTCTGCGATTATTTTGATGTCTTCTGCATTTTTCAGAATTGCCGTTACTTTTTCAGGAACTTCTTCCAATTCCAATAACAATGATTTGTATCTTTCATCAGAAACTGTTCCTTTGTGTTTAGCAATATTCAAAGCCACCATCATTAATACAGCAAGTTGACCTGTAAAAGCTTTTGTAGAAGCTACACCGATTTCTGGTCCGGCATGCGTATATGCACCAGCGTTAGAAATACGGGCAATTGATGATCCAACTGCATTTACCACACCGAAAATAAAGGCTCCGTTCTCTTTCGCTTTTTCCAAAGCCACCAAAGTATCTGCAGTTTCACCACTTTGGGAAATTGCTATTATCACATCTCCTTTGTTGACGATCGGATTTCTATATCTGAATTCAGATGCATATTCAACTTCTACTGGAATACGACACAATTCTTCAATGATGTATTCTGCAATAAGTCCCGCATGCCAGCTGGTACCACAAGCCAATATCATAATACGATTGGCATTGATTAACTGGTCAATATGTTTATCAACACCACTCATTCTGATAACACCTTCTTTAGCATCCAAGCGACCTCTAAGGCAATCGAAAATAGTGCTTGGTTGTTCAAAAATTTCTTTAATCATGAAATGGTCATAACCGCCTTTTTCAATGGCCGCCAATTCCATATCCAGTTTTGTGATGTAAGGTGTGATTTTTTCGTTACCCAGATTTTTTAATATCAATTCATCTGGCTTTACAATAGCCAACTCGTAATCATTTACATACACAACTTCTTTTGTGTATTCAATGATAGGTGAGGCATCACTAGCTAAAAAGTGTTCACCTTTTCCAATACCAATTACCAATGGACTTCCTTTTCTTGCTGCAATGATGGTATCAGGATTATCTTGCTCTATTAACAAAATGCAATAAGCTCCTGTAACTCTTTTTAAAGCAATTCGAACTGCTTCTTCGAGTGTACTATTGTTATTTTGCTGGATGTCTTCAATGAAATTGAGTAATACTTCAGTATCAGTATCACTTTTAAATGAATATCCTTTATTGACCAAATCCTGTTTGATTAATGCATAGTTTTCAATAATGCCATTATGAATCATGGCTAATTTGCCACTTGCAGAAGAGTGGGGATGGGCGTTCCTATCGCTAGGTTCTCCATGAGTTGCCCAGCGGGTGTGGCCGATTCCTATTTGAGCATCAATGTTTTTGCCAATCATGGATTCTTCCAACTCAGCAACTTTGCCTTTTTTCTTGTAAACATTTAATTCTCCATCTTTCAAAAGTGCCACGCCACTGCTGTCATATCCTCTGTATTCGAGTCTTTTTAGGCCTTTTAAAATTACCGGGTAAGCTTGTCTTGAGCCAGTGTAACCAACTATTCCGCACATGAAGTAAAAGTTTTAATTTAAAATTTAAAATTATAAACTCATGAATTTTAGTAATGATATATACTGATAATCAGACGTTTACAATTTTGTTCATGCAATTTAGCAAATTTATATGCAAATTCTAAATAAAATGACGACAATTACTAAAGCATAATGCCTTTTAGAAAAAAGTAAGCAACGGAAAAATAAATCACGATTCCTGTCACATCCACCAAGGTGGCAACGAATGGTGCAGACGAAGCGGCAGGATCCAGCTTCAGTCTTTTTAAAATAATTGGAAGCATGGAGCCCATTAAACTTCCCCAAAGTACAATGCCTATTAATGAGAAGAATATAGTTATGGCGAGGAGGTTCCAATGTTCGCCATAATCAAAGATGTGAAGATTTTGCCAAATGAAAATTCTGAGCAATCCAATACTACCTAAAATCGCGCCAAGCATAAACCCAGTAATTAATTCACGTCTCATCACTTTCCACCAATCTGTAATAGTCAGTTCCCCTAATGCCATTGCTTGAATGATAAGTGTAGAAGCCTGAGATCCGCTGTTACCACCGCTACTCATAATTAATGGAATGAATAATGCCAAAACGGTTGCCGTTTCAATTTCATGCTGAAAGAATTGCATCGCAGAAGCGGTAAGCATTTCTCCCAAAAACAACAATACCAACCATCCTGCACGTTTTTTCAACAATTTTGGAATGCTGATATCTAGGTAGGGTTCATCTAGAGCTTCAGTACCACCGATTTTTTGTATATCCTCACTGAATTCTTCATTGGTAATCCAAAGTACATCGTCAATAGTGATAATGCCTAAAAGTAGATTTTGATCATCAGTAACGGGAAGGGCTACACGATTATTCATTTTAAATGCTTCGTTCGCCAACTCCTGATCATCATTTGCATTCAATGAAATAAATCTTCCATCCATCAGTTCACTAACTTTAGCATCTGGTGATGCAAGTATAATTTCCCTAATTCTGATATCGTCTAATAATTCGCCTTTGTAATTGATAACATAAATTACATCAATGGTTTCACTATTCGTTCCAAATCTTCTAATCGTTTCAATGACTTCTTTTACTGTATTGTATTCATACACATAAACATATTCGGGCGTCATGATTCTACCAACGCTATTTTCAGGATAGCCTAAAAGTTCGAGAGTTATTTTTCTTTCGTCAGGATCGAGTGTTTTAATCATCTCCCTTACCACACTATTAGGTAAGGCCTCCAGAAAAGCAACTCTATCATCAGCGGGAAGTTCATTTAATAATTCTGCGGATTTGAAAGCAGGCAAATCTTCAATAATTCTTTTCTGTTCTGCCGATTCAAGAATTTTAAAGACGCTAGCTGCTCTGTGTATTGAAAGATGTGAGATGATTTGTGATTCGAACTCAGGGTTTTCGTATATCAGATCTGCTACATCACTGATGTTCTGGTTGTTTAGGAAATCCCTAATTCCCAGTTGATCCTCGGAGGCAATAACCTCTTCAAACTGCTGCTGCAATGTGATATCGTCCATTTCTAAAGACATGCAGGGTAATCTTTTACATGTAAATAATATTCAAATTCGCTATTTTCGTAAGGGTTTGCGAAGTTAGTTTATTATTTTTTGAAATTATGATTCATCATTCTTTATATGTCGAATTGACAGAAAAAAAAGGAAAAGGCGTTTACACTGCAGATGCTATTCCCGAGGGCGTTGTTATTGAATTGTCTCCTGTTATCGTCATGAAAAAAGAAGACAGAATTCATCTAGATCAAACTTTGCTTCATGATTATATTTTTGAATGGGGAGCCGAAAAAGATAAATGCTGTATGGCATTGGGATTCATTCCGATTTATAATCATAGTTATAAAAGCAACTGTGAATATTTTATGGATTTTGAGGAGGAAACGATTTTTGTAAAAACAGTGCGAACGATTGAAAAAGGGGAGGAGTTGACTATAAATTACAATGGCGACTGGGACAATGAAACGAAAGTCTGGTTTGAGGTTGAGGCTGATTCCTAATTATATATTTGAATGCAATAAATCAAAAAACGCGAAGTATAAGCTTCGCGTTTTTTGTATAAAAGAATTTGAAATTAATTTTTATTCGCAAAATCTCTTCTGATGATATTCAGTGCCGCACCTTCTTTAAACCATTCAATCTGTTGTTCGTTATATGAATGATTTACTCTGATTTCATCTTGATTGCCGTCATTGTGATGCAATACCAAAGTTAGTTTTTGGTTAGGTGCAAATGATGTTAATCCAACAATATCAATTGAATCATCTTCTCTGAATTTTTCGTAATCAGCTTTGTCATCAAATGTCAATGCCAACATCCCTTGTTTTTTCAGAT
>CANHLV010000094.1 GCA_947461495.1 Chitinophagaceae bacterium | reverse complement strand
ATCATTTCAAATAATATCACACCGGCATCTTCAATATCAATATCAGCATGTTGAAAATTGGAGATATTAGCCTTCGCAGATTTTACATCCCCCAATAACCAAAACAGCAAATCAATAAAATGACTGAATTGAGTGAATAGAGTACCGCCATCCAATTCTATTTTTCCTTTCCAAGAACTGATGTAATATTCAGCCGGACGGTTCCAAAAGCAATTGATTTGAAATGAATGTATTTTGCCCAGTTTATTATCATTTAATAATGACTTTAATGCGACTATCGGTGGATTGTAGCGATTTTGTTTAACGACGAACAACTTTTTGTTATTGAAATGAGCTACTTCAATCATTTTTTGAGCATCCGTAACATTGATAGCTAATGGTTTTTCACAAAGAACATGTTTGCCATAATTCAATGCTAAAATGGAATGTTCGGTGTGTAAATAATTGGGGGTGCAGATGCTTACGATTTCAATTTCCGGGAAAGCTTCTAGCATAGCCTCGGCATTGTCGAAATACGATGCATTGTATAAATTGGCCAAAGATTTTGCTTTTTCAATATCGATATCACACACCGCCAGAAGTTTTGCCATTCGGCTGATTTGCAGTGCATGTCGCTCCGCAATTCTTCCACAACCGATAATAGCAAATTTTCTCATGTTGCAAATTTGCATTATTAATTTGAGTTGTTTCAATCATTTTTTTAATTTTAAATTTTGACTTTAAAATTCCAAAGGATGCTCGATATCACATTTCTTGACTCTTTTTTTACAATTCTTGAATATTCTTGTGGTTTTTCGAATGTAATTGTTAACTTTGCACCCGAATAAAAAAGTAATAAAACACAGCGTTTTAAAAAAAAATCAAAGAAATGTCTCATTTAACAAGCGAAAAAAAGGTTTCCATTTTTACAACTTATGGTGGTAAACCAACAAACACAGGTTCTATCGAAGCTCAGGTTGCTATGCTAACAGAACGCATCAACCACATTTCCAATCATTTGAAAGGAAACAAAAAAGATTTCTCTTCACAAAGAGGTTTGATGATGATGGTAGGTAAACGTAAACGTTTATTGACTTACCTAAGCAAGCACGATCTTAGCGGTTACAGAGCTTTAATCGAGAAATTAGGTCTCCGTAAATAATTTATATTCATGCATGTCATTAGAATCATTCCCAACTGTTTTTGCTGTTGGGAATTGTTCTTTGTACATGATTTATTTTAACTGCCGGCAGCATGTCTTGCTAGCTGGTTCAAATCAATTTATATGTCATTTTTACAATCAAAATCGGTAAAATTCGATATAGGTGGTGGCCGTGAGGTAACCATCGAAACAGGTAAAATGGCTCGTCAAGCAGACGGAGCCGTTACTGTAAGACAAGGCAATTGTATCATTTTAGCTACAGTGGTTGCCAATAAAGATCCTAAAGACGGACAAAGCTTTTTTCCCTTATCAGTAGACTATCAGGAAAAGTTCGCTTCTGCAGGTCGTGTTCCGGGTTCTTTTTTCAAAAGAGAAGCCCGCTTGAACGATTATGAAATTTTAACTTCAAGATTAATTGATAGAGCGCTACGCCCTTTATTCCCTGAAGATTATTTGTGTGATGTTCAGGTTTTGGTGTCATTGATTTCATCTGATGACGAAGTTATGCCGGATGCATTGGCTTGTTTGGCAGCATCTGCAGCTTTAGCAGTTTCTGATATTCCTGTAATGGAAATCATTTCTGAAGTACGTATCGGACGTATCAATGGTGAAATGATCGTAAATCCAACCAGATCTCAATTAAAAGAATCTGATATGGAATTTATTATCGCGGCAACCAACAAAAATATCATGATGGTGGAAGGAGAAAGCGACGAGTGTCAGGAAGAAGATTTGGTAAAAGCACTTGAATTGGCTCATGATGCTATCAGAATCCAGGTAAAAGCTCAAGAACAACTAAGAGATTTAGTGGGAATCACTTCAAAAAGAGATTACAAAAAGCCATATCGCAACGAAGAACTTAATGATAAAATAAAAGCTTTCGCAAAAGATAGAATGTATGCTATTTCTGCATCTGCTTCTGCAAAGCATGAAAGAAGCGACGCTTATAAATTACTACAACAAGAATTAGTGGCTCATTTGGGAGAAGAATTGGCTTCTGAAGATAAAGCTTTGGTTGGTCATTATTTCGGTGAATTGCAATATTATGTAGTACGTGATATGATCTTGAATGACCGCAAACGTCTTGATGGAAGAGGTACTGAAGATATTCGTCAATTGGAAATGGAAATCGATTTGTTGCCAACTCCACACGGATCTTCTTTATTTACAAGAGGTGAAACACAATCACTTACAACTGTTACATTAGGAACTCCTTTAGATGAATTATTGATTGAAAGTGCTCATTCTTCAGAATACAGCAAATTCATTTTACATTATAATTTCCCTCCTTTCAGTACTGGCGAAGTGAAAATGATGAGAGGTGTGGGAAGAAGAGAAGTTGGTCATGGTAATTTGGCTATGCGTTCATTAAAGAAAATGATGCCTGGAAAAGATTATCCATATACCGTGAGAGTGGTAAGTGATATATTAGAAAGTAATGGTTCATCTTCAATGGCTACTGTTTGTGCCGGTTCTTTGGCATTGATGGATGCAGGTGTGCCTTTGAAAAAGCATGTTAGTGGTGTGGCTATGGGATTGATTACAAAAGGAGAGCAATATGCAATTCTTACAGATATTTTAGGAGATGAAGATCATCTAGGTGATATGGATTTTAAAGTTACCGGAACTAAAGATGGTATCTGTGGTGTTCAAATGGATATTAAAGTAGATGGTTTGAGCATGGATGTAATGCGCGAAGCTTTAGCTCAGGCTAAAAAAGGACGTATGCACATTCTAGAAGCAATGCATAATTGTACTTTAGCACCAAGAGAAGAGGTGAAACCACATGCTCCTCGTATGGTTAAATTGATTATCGACAAAGAATATATCGGAGCAGTAATCGGGCCAGGTGGAAAAATTATTCAGGAAATTCAACGTGAAACTGGAGCCACTATCAACATCGAAGAAGTAGACAACCATGGTGAAGTAAGCATTTTCTCAAAAGAAAAAACATCATTGGATCGTGCAGTAGCTTGGGTGAATGGTATAACTGCTGTTCCTGAAGTAGGACAATCATACGAAGGAACTGTAAAAAGCATCAAAGAATTCGGTGCTTTCGTAGAGTTCTTGCCTAAAAAAGAAGGGTTGCTTCACATCAGTGAAATCAGCTGGAAACGTTTGGAATCTATGGAAGGTATATTCAGAGAAGGTGATAAAGTAAAAGTGAAATTACTTGAAGTTGACCCTCGTACCGGTAAATTCAAATTGAGCAGAAAAGCGTTAATGCCAAAACCAGAAGCGCCTGCCAAACCTCAATCTGATAATAATTAATCAATTCAAAAAATTATAACCTCAACTGCAGCTTTCAAAACCGGCTGCAGTTTTTTTTATTATGAGACATATAGAAGTTTCTTTTGCAACAGAAAATAATGACCAGCACGAAATGCTGATTGCCATGTTAGATCAAATAGACTACGAAGGATATGAAGAGAATGAAAATAACATCAAGGCTTTCATCAAAGAAACTTTGTTTAATAGGTCATTATTGGATGAAGTAGCAACCTCATTGAATAGTGTTTATGAGTTGAGAATTATTGAAGAAGAAAATTGGAATGCCAATTGGGAAAGCAGCTTTGATCCAATTTTGTTATTACATCCAGAAACAAATAATCCATTTGCATTTATCAGAGCAAGTTTTCATGAACCTTCTCCACTTTCAGTTCATGATTTGATCATCACACCCAAAATGAGTTTTGGTACCGGTCATCATGCCACCACATTTCAAATGATGGAGCAGATGAGCATGATTGATTTCGAAGGCTTACACGTTATTGATTTTGGTACAGGAACCGGATTATTGGCTATTCTTGCCGAAAAAATGGGAGCTACATTGATTGAAGCCATAGATAATGATGATTGGAGTATCAATAATGCTATCGAAAATATCGAAGCCAATCATTGCAGTAAAATAAAAATCATCAAGGCCGATAGTTGTCAATCCAATTCCAACTCTAAAGCAGATGTGATTTTAGCAAATATCAATTTGAATATTATTCTAGCAAATCTCGATAATATTGTCAATTGTGGTAGACCCGGTACTACTATATTGTTCAGTGGAATATTGATAGAAGATGAAGCTCAGATTTGTTTAAGTTTGAAAGGCAAAAACTTAAACATTAATTCAGTGGGTAGCAAAAATAACTGGTTATTGATCAATTGTTCAATCATTTAGGTTGAAATTGATATGTTAACTTAACGTTACCGATTTGATTTTTTCCTATCTTTATGCAACACATTTGAAAGAATAATGAAGGAACTGCTTCTTATTATTTTGGCTTACTTGATTGGATCTATTCCAACCGCTTTAATTATCAGCAAAAAGTTTTTTGGGATTGATATTCGCGACTTCGGTAGTGGCAACATGGGTGCAACCAATGCATTCAGAGTTTTGGGCCCTAAATATGGCACTTTAATTATGGTGCTTGATATTTTGAAAGGTATGATTGCTGTAGGATTGTTCTATTTTTTACCTTACTATTTAACCAACGAATTGGAGCGTACTAATTTCATGATGGGATTAGGATTAGCTGCAGTTATCGGACATATCTTCCCTGTATTTGCTAACTTCAAAGGTGGTAAAGGTGTTGCCACATTGTTGGGAATGCTAATAGCCGTGCAGCCAATTGTAGCACTTTGTTGCATAGGTGTTTTTTTGTTAGTACTTTTCTTAACCAGATATGTTTCATTAAGCTCTATTTTAGGTGCCATTATGTTGCCAGTTTGTGTACTGTGGATTTGGAATGAGCATGAATTGTCATATCGAGCATTCGCTTTACTTGTCGCTTTATTGGTAATCATTACCCATCAGAAAAACATCTCAAGATTGTTAAAAGGAGCCGAAAGCCGTATTCCTATTCTTAAATACAGAGATAAAAGAAAAGAGAAGAAATAGCATTATCCGATAGTGGTGGTGGGAAAATGCCTTCTGAATTTTTAGTCACAATCACATCAGACCAAAACAGAATTGCTCAAATTCAAAAGCAAATGAACGAAGCGGTAGGCTATTATCGTCTCAACTAATAATTAATTTTTTTTCAATAAATAGTCTTTTTTCTTGAACAAACGAAAAAAAAGATATACCTTTGCATTCCCCTTTTGAAAACTTTAATTTTTCTGAATTATTATTAATTCCTTATCCAATAAAACCATTAATGATTATTAAACAAAAATTAGTTCCTCATTATGGCATTACCAACTGCATTCGAAAAACTACAATATAACAACGAGAAAAATATTTTAATACAAGGTTTACCTTCTTCAATAGAAAAACAGTTTGCAAAGGTTTCTTTTGCTAAAAGTGTAACTCCGCTATTAAGAGTTAAAAAAATAGAATTTGCGCTTATTTTTGCTGTCAGTAAGAAGCAACTAACTGAAATATTAAACGATGTTGTTCCCGCTTTGCAAGCTACAGCCAAATTATGGATTTCATACCCAAAACCTACTGCCAAAATCTCTAGTGATTTATGTCGTGACCCACATTGGAAAGCGATTGAAGATCACAATTTGGAGGCTATCGATTATGTAGAGCTAGATAATGTTTGGTGTGCATCAAACTTCAAATTGTTTTCAAAATCTCATCCAAAAAGTAACAGTATCCCTCGTTATATGCTAGTTAATAAAGAAGAAGAAGAAATGGTTTTTTAATCGAGTATTCTATTTGTAGATTACGGTTCCATTATTTAATGTTAATTCGGCCTCCAATCTCTTAAGAAATTGATGTGTCTGGATAAAAACCAGTTGCTGTCCAGGGTCGGTTGATTTTTCAAGTGCAGTTTGATTTTCGTCTATCAACCTTCTTATTTTCCTTAGATGCAAATAATTAAATGTTGAAGTAACTTCTTCTTTGTATAGTTCATCTCTTGTTGGTGTTTTTACATCGTATTTCACTTTCCAATTTGGACTAATTTCAGTATTTGTTTCCATCACTTTAATGATGTACTGACTTATCTCTCTATCGTCGTGATATAAAAAACTTTTAGCAGTTGGATACATTTCAGCTTCATACCAACTTCTATACAATGAAATGATACCGGTTAGCATTTTATTATCAATCAGTTCGTGTAAATCCAATTCATCTAATTTGCTAAATACAAAATCTGCTACAGTTTTTTCTTCATCCCATTGTTTTAACCCAAATTCAATTAGGCTTCTTACCATAGCTTGTTCATGTAAGTCGTCTTTGTTGAAAAGCAAATCTGTATTAGAATCTTGCTCTGGTAGGGGTTCAACAGGTATATTAGCCTCATCTTTGTAAGATTTTAATTCTTCTTTAGAAATCTTATCTCTGATGATTTTATTGACCAGAGCATTAAAGCCGGTTTCTTCAATTTTCAGCATTTCAGAAACACGCTTAATATAATCCTGTCTACGGGTGAATTCTTCAGTTTTATTGATTCTTGAAATCGTTTCTGCAATCTGGTTTACAACAGCAGACTTTTTAGAAGAATCATTTCCGGCATCCTGTAAAGCAATTTCCAATTGAAAGAAAATGAAATCTTTTTTATTGTTTTTTACAAACTCGTTGAATGCAGCAGCGCCGATTTTATTTACATAACTATCCGGATCTTCTTTATCAGGAACCAATACCAATTTAACTTCAAGACCTTCTTCTAAAGCCAAATCGAGCCCACGCAATGCAGCCTTGATTCCTGCGCTATCGCCATCATATACGATAGTAAGATTTTTGGTGAACTTTTTAATAAGTCGAAGTTGGTCGGGTGTCAAAGATGTCCCTCCACTTGCCACCACATTTTCAATTCCGGCTTGGTGTAAACTTACCACATCGGTATAACCTTCAACTAGCAAACACTCATCCGCTTTGTCAATTGCCGTT
>CANHLV010000093.1 GCA_947461495.1 Chitinophagaceae bacterium | reverse complement strand
TTTTTTGTGGGATCAAAATCAGGAGGATATATTACCCAAGCCAGCATGTCTTTATTGTCTGTTGTTTTGATAAACCGCTTTTCGATTTTACTCATTTTTATTGTAGCGTACATATTATCATTCACATGTGTCAATTGTTTCATGTTGCCGTTCGTAACATCTACCGTATATAATTCTGCTGCATGATTCATATCTGTTCTGCTCACAATTAAATTATTTCCAGATTGACCGATAATACCACTAATATCAAAATCTCCTTTTGTGATTTGTCTAACAGTAGGCATCATTTTAGATAAGCCTGGATAGTTTACCTCAAACAATTGCAATGTGCCGCCAATAGGAGCGTAGAAGTAAATGTGTGTTCCGTCATCACTCCATCTAAAACCTTCCACATGTATCTCATCATTGTTGCCGGTAAGATTCATTTTGGTATAGCCATTCCAAACGATGATATCTTGTTTATCAGCTTCATATCCATCTCTTCGCATACTCAACCATGCTAGTTCGTTCTTTTGATTAAATGAAGGATTTAAATCGTATCCCATCAAGCCTTCAGTTAAATTGGTAGTCTTGCCTGATGCGATATCATAGCTGTACAAGTCAGTATTGGTGCTAGTTGCGTAAGCTGTGCCATATTTTTTCTTGGTAACATACACTACTTGCTTGCCATCAGCGCTCCATACATAATCTTCTGCTCCACCAAATGGTTTTGTCGGACAATCATAAGCTTCGCCAGGCATCAAATCTTTTTTGTTTTTGGGATTAGCGATTTCAGTTAAGAATACATGATCAAAATTGCCATCTTCCCAAGTATCCCAATGACGGTTATTAAGATTGTCGAAAATGTAAACATTTGATTTACTCAGCTCGGGATAATAATCTTCGCCTTTGATGTTTTTTATTTTAACAGAAGCATCACTAAGTTGATATTTTCCATCAGGAGAAATGGTTTCATCTTTCAACAGGCTATCTAGATTTGAAATGGATTTTATTTTCCCATCTAAAAGAGAAATGAAATATTTTTTTGAACTGCTTTTGTTGTTGTCAACATTAGGTGTACTTACGTTGTACACTACATATTTTTTATCTTTTGAAATGCCTAAGCCAGAAACGCGGTTTAGTTTCCATAATAATTCTGGTGTAAGATTTTGCTGGGCAATTGATGTTAAAGCAATAAAAGATGTAAGAAGATATACTGTGATTTTTTTCATTTATAAAAATTATATGTGTTCGAAATAAATTAATTAAACAAGAGATTGTTTTAAATATTCATTAATTCCCTTCGGGAAATATTGGTTAGAAAAGTTAGCCACGAATTCACGAATTAAGTAAAAGTTGTTTCAAACGTTCAATAGGTTTGATAAGTTCAAAAGGTTGATCAATACCATTAAACGAGCGAAACGATTTAAACTATTAAACAAAATACGCAACGTTCCATTCGGGATACATTGTTAAGATGCCAACCAGCTCTGCGACTCAAACCATAAAACCAGTGAAACGAATTAAACCAGCGTACCGATTTCAACCCTTAAACCAGCGAAGCGACTTAAACCTATAAACCTCTAAAGACTCGGTCAGAGACCTTCTTCTGCATCAACTTCCCCCTTTGGGGGATTGAGGGGGCTTTTATTTGTACTCCCCAAACTCTCCCCGCAAAACATCTGAAATTTCTCCCAGCGTGCAATATTGTTCTACACACTCCAACACCACAGGCATTATATTTTCATTGCTTTTGCAAGTTGATTTTAATTTTGATAAACAATCGCTGACTGATGTATTATCTCTTTTCGATTTCAAAGCCGCTAATTTATCACATTGCATTTTTTGAATACTATCGTCTATCTTAAATCCGGGTATTTTTTCTTCACTATTAGTTTGGAATTTATTGACACCCACAATGACTTTTGAATTGTTTTCAATATTGCATTGGTATTCATAAGCACTTCTCGCAATTTCATCCTGAACGAAACCTGCTTCTGTTGCAGCAACAGCACCCCCCATAGCATCAATGCTCTCAATTAATTTCCAAGCTTCAGCTTCAACTTGATCGGTTAATGTTTCAACATAGTAGCTGCCGGCTAATGGGTCTACTGTATCAGCCGCACCACTTTCAAAAGCTACAATTTGTTGTGTACGCAATGCGATTTTAGCGGCTTCTTCAGTGGGTAAGCTAAGCGCCTCATCATAACCGTTAGTATGTAATGATTGGGTGCCACCCAATACAGCAGCTAAAGTCTGAATGGTAACACGACTGATGTTATTCATCGGCTGTTGTGCTGTTAATGTACTTCCGCCTGTTTGTGTATGAAAACGTAACATCATGGCTTTCTCATCTGTGGCGCCGAGGTCTTTCATGATCTTCGCCCACATTCTTCTTGCGGCTCTGAACTTTGCCACTTCTTCAAACAAGTTATTATGTGCATTAAAGAAAAATGAAAGTCGTTTACCGAAAACATTAATATCTAATCCTTTTTCCAGTGCTGCTTTAACATAAGCTTTTCCGTTACTTAATGTAAATGCAATTTCCTGTACAGCGGTACTTCCTGCTTCTCTAATATGATAACCGGAAATAGAGATTGTATTCCATTTTGGCAATTCCTTGCTACACCATTCAAAGATGTCGGTGATGATGCGCATGGATGGCTGTGGCGGATAAATGTAAGTACCTCTGGCTGCGTATTCTTTCAGGATGTCGTTCTGAATTGTTCCGGTAATATTATTCAAATTGGCACCTTGTTTTTTTGCAAGAGCCACATAAAATGCAAGTAGAATAAATCCTGTAGCATTTATGGTCATTGATGTTGAAACGTCTTCAAGTTTTATGCCTTCGAATAATTTTTCAATGTCTTCCAGGCTATCTATAGCTACACCAACTTTGCCTACTTCACCGTCTGCCAGTGGATGATTACTATCGTAACCAATTTGTGTGGGTAAATCAAATGCTACACTCAATCCGCTAACACCTTGATTTAATAAATAATGATATCTTTTATTGCTTTCTTCTGCAGTTGAAAATCCTGCGTACTGGCGCATTGTCCATAACTTACCACGGTACATAGAAGATTGCACACCTCTCGTAAACGGGTATACGCCAGCTGTTGAGTTGTCGTGGCTTTTGATATCAGCGGCGGTATATGATTCTTTTATTTCAATTCCGGAATCTGTAGTGATTTTTTTGCCAGACATAATATAGTTTTTAACTAAGTAATTTTTTGGCTTCAAATTGTAAAGCATCAAGCAGCATTGGACTCATCTCTGCATTTGGTGTCATGCTGTATTCTAATAACATTCTACTTAATTCGGCTCCGGTTGCATGAGGAGCAAGATTTGCTGTAATGTGGTTGATAATGTAAATATTCTGATCTTTCATTCTGATAACGGCATTCCAGATTTCAGGATTTACATAAATCTGCTGACTTGAGTTGTAGTCGAATTCTGTTTTTAAAGTTTCTATAAGGTAATGATGTAATTCTGCAGCACTCATTTTTGAATAATCAGCTCTTCCAACTAGATTTTTGAGAGATGACCTTTCTGTATACAAAGTGAGTCTTTCCAATGCTTGTAATTTCAATCGACTGCCTTCTACGTTTATTGGGGCCGGAATTTGGGTAATCGTCTTTTTTAAATTGGCAATATCATTTTGAGTTATTAATATCAACCCAATTGTAGCGATCATAAAAGAAACCTCAAACCACTGAAAAGTATCCATATTCTAAATTTATTGCCAAAGGTAAACAAGATGCAGTACATTTTTCTGTTTTCGTAAACTGATATGTTTTACAGTGGCAGATTTCATTGTAAATTTGGAAAAAAAATTATGGTAACTGTAAATACCAATCCTGTTTCTTTCACAAACTCTGCAAAAGCTGAAATCAAAAGACTGATTGAAACATCTACGGATGATTTAAAAAATAAATTAAGAGTAGGAGTAAAGGGAGGCGGCTGTAGCGGCATGACTTACGTTCTTGAATTCGATGAACAAAAACCAAACGATATGGTTTTTGATGACGGGACTTTTTCTTTTATCATGGACAAATCTCATGGACTTTATTTACAAGGCATGGAAGTAAACTGGGAAGGTGGATTGAATTCAAGAGGGTTTACTTTTAATAACCCGAATGCCAGTAGCACTTGTGGATGTGGAACGAGTTTCGCGGTGTAAGCTGCTTGTTTGGAAGGTTCAAAAGGTTCAATAAGTTCAATAGGTTACGAATCCAGAATAAACCTTTTCAACCTTTTGAACTTATTGAACCTTTTAAACTTATAAAATAATAGACAAAAAAAATCCCGTCATCGACGGGATTTTTTTTGTCTATTATTTTATAGTTCTGGTGCTACATTCTTTTTCTTTTCTTCTTTCGCTGCCCCTAATGGCTTGTCTTTTGCGAAATCAATCAATACAGGAGCTCCAACGAAAATAGAGGAGTATGTACCGGTTACAACACCAATCAACATGGCAAAGGCAAATCCTCTAGTTACTTCACCACCGAAGATGAATAAAATTAAGATGGTTAAGAATACCGTCAATGAAGTCATCACTGTACGACTTAAAGTATCATTGATAGCTTTGTTGATAATTGTTGTTTTGCTTTCACCTTTCATATCTCTGCTGTATTCACGGATTCTGTCGAATACGATAACGGTATCATTCATCGAGAAACCAATAACAGTTAGTATCGCTGCAATAAAGTGCTGATCGATTTCCAATGGGAAAGGAACAATATCTTTAAAGAACGCAAATACTGCTAAAGTTACCAATACATCATGCAACAATGTAAGGATGGTACCGGCTGAATATCTCCAATCGCGGAAACGCATGAAGATATAAAGGAAGATGATCAACATCGCAAAGATGGTTGCTTTTATAGCGCCTTTTTTCAAGTCATCAGAAATGCTTGGTTGAACGGTAGTTGAACTTTGAATATTTTCTGCAACAAATTTATTGTAAGTAATATCTGCAGGTAGAACAGATTTCAAGCCAATCATTAATTTAGATTGAACAGTGCTGTCTGCATTGTCTATTCCTTTCAAATAAGCAGTAGTGATGTTGATGTGTTTGCCATCTTCACCAACAGTTTTTAAAGTGATGTTATCACCGTCTAAAGCAATTTTCAATTCATCTCTGAATTTATCAGCATCAACTTTTTTATCGAAAGCAATGGTATAACTTCTTCCTCCTTGGAATTCAACACCTTGATGGAAACCAACAAAGAATGAAGCCACACCTGCAGCCAATACAAACGCTGAAATCACATAAGCTACTTTTCTGTATTCGATGAATTTGTAGTTAGCATGAGCAAATACTTTTTTAGATAATCCTGTAAAGTAATTAAAGTGACGTTGCTTGTTGGTCCAGAATTCCGTAATTAATCTTGAGAATAAAATTCCGCAGAACAATGACAACAAAATACCGATGATTTGTGTAGTTGCGAAACCTAAAACAGGTCCTAATCCAAAATAAGCAAGGATAATCGCAGTTAACAAAGAAGTTACGTGAGCATCAATAACAGGAGCGAGCGAACGCTTATAACCGTCATTAACAGCCTGATGGTAGGTTTTGCCTTTTGTCAATTCTTCTTTTATTCTTTCAAAGATGATAACGTTAGTATCTACAGCCATACCGATAGTCAACACCAAACCGGCAATACCAGCAGCTGTTAATGTAAATCCTAATGCAGTTAGTACACCAATTGTAAATAACAAGTTGAAGATAAGCGCAAGATTTGCAACCCATCCACCTGTATTATAATATACAAGCATCAACAAGAAGATGACACCGAAAGCGATAAGGAAAGCCATAATGCCTCCATTAACCGCTTCTTTACCAAGTGTTGGCCCCACAACTTGTTCAGCAACGATTTTTGCAGGAGCATCCAATTTACCTGATTTTAAAATATTAGCTAAATCCTGAGCTTCTTCAACAGTAAATTTACCTGAGATTTCAGAATTACCTCCTTCGATTGCACCATTTACATTTGGAGCGCTATAAACGATATCATCAAGAGCGATAGCGATTGGACGACCCACATTTTTAGCAGTCATTCTAGCCCAGATTTTACTTCCTGAATTGGTCATTACCATTTTGATAGCAGGTTTACCCATTTCATCGTAATCTTGTCTGGCTTCTTCAACGCCATCACCTTCTAAAGGAGCTTTTTCAGAACCAGTAATTGTTTTAACGGCATATAAAGGGAAGTAACGAAGATTACCTTTTGCACTTTTCTCTTCAATTCCAAAAAGGAATTTAACGTTAGCAGGCAATGCATTTTTAACTACATCATTATTAATATAACTAAAGAATGTTGCAGTGTCTTGTAAAGCGACATTACCAATAGCAGGAGCGTAGAAGCGTTTTCCTGTATTATCAGTTTGAACATCAATAGGGTTCATTACTTTAAAGAATGGGTTCATGTTCTTTTTAGCTAAAACACTATCAGCTAATTTAGCAGTATCACCTGCACTGATTCCATTCAAGTAATTTTTTAAATTGTCATCGGCAATTTTTAAAGAATTTGCCAATTCGTCAATTTGATAAACTTCCCAGAATTGTAAGTTCGCTGAAGATTGTAAAAATTTACGAACTCTTTCAGGATTGTTTACACCAGCTAATTCAACATTGATAACACCTTTATTTTCGTCTAAATTGATATTAGGTTGAGCTACACCAAATTTATCAATACGCTTAACTAGGATTTTATAAGTTTGGTTGATAGCTCCTTTGGCGATGTTTCTGATTTTAGTGATAACAGCATCGTCCTTATCATCAATCTTTACATCTTTACCAGGACCAGCAAAAATCGAAGATAATTTGCCCGCACCATTTTGTTGAATGTAAGCGTCACTGAACAAAGTGATGTAATCAGCATCGCTGCTTGATTTCTTTGCAGTTGCAGTCCTTAATGCATTTTGTAATTGCTGATCTTTTGGATTGTTGCTCAAAGATTTGATCATTCCTTCAAGACTAACATCCATTGTTACGCTCATACCTCCTTGCAAATCCAAACCAAGGTTCA
>CANHLV010000092.1 GCA_947461495.1 Chitinophagaceae bacterium | reverse complement strand
TGCTTTTTACAATGCGCAGTTATCAGGAGCAGAACAGGCTTGGTTGTTTGCAGCTTTCTTTATTGCATTTGCTATTAAAATGCCAATCTTTCCATTCCATACATGGCAGCCCGATGCGTATGATCAGTCTCCAACAACTGTAACGATGGCGTTGAGTGGTATTATGGTGAAAATGGGTTTGTTTGGTGTATTAAGATGGCTTTTACCAATGTTCCCTTCAGCGTCTATTCATCATGCTAATTTGGTTATTACTTTATCTGTGATAGGAATTGTATATGCAAGTTGCTTGGCAATGATGCAGGACAATATTAAAAAACTGGTTGCCTATTCTTCAATAGCACACATCGGATTGATGTGCGCAGCTTTATTTGCGATGAACGAAATTAGCATTCAAGGTGTCCTCATACAGATGTTCAATCATGGAATAAACATTATTGGCATGTGGATTGTAGTTGAAATCATTGAAAGAAAAACCGGGGTTAAGAAAATTTCGGAATTAAGTGGTCTCGCTGCTTCAGCTCCTGTACTTACCATTTTATTTATTATTATCGCTTTAGCCAACATTGCATTGCCATTAACCAATGCCTTTACAGGTGAGTTCTTGATGTTTGCAGGGTTATATCAAAAGAATATTTGGTTTGCTGTATTTGCAGGACTTGGCGTGATATTGTCTGCCGTGTACACATTAAACATGATTCAGAAAGTTTTTTACGGCAGTGTAAATAATGTTACAACAGAAGTAAAAGACATTAATCTTACAGAAAAATTAGTTTTGATTGTGATTGTAGGTATTATATTTTTCATTGGGATATATCCACAACCATTGATTGATCTTACATCAGAATCAGTAACAAATCTGATGTTCAAATTGAAATAAGATTTCAGAAATTTTAGATACAAATTATGAATGCAATAATATTAACTGCGATTTGGGGTGTGATCATGATGTTCAGTGGTGTGTTTATCAAAAGCAAAACGGCACCTCGCTTTGTTGCTATAACAGGCATGCTCATTGTTTTATCTTCATCAATTATTGAACTGCTGACTAAAAAAGCGTTTTTTAGTTTTGACCATAACAGCATGTTGCATACTGATGGATTCAACCTTTCTTTCATTGCTATCGTGATGACCTGTACTCTAATCTATTTTCTTTTAACAGGCACTGAAATTGAAAAAGTCGGCTCACATGTTGGTGAATACTTTGCTTTAATCTTTTTTATTTTATGCGGCATTTCTATTGCAGCAACTTTCAATACTTTATTAATGTTGTTCATAGGGATTGAAATTATTTCTATTCCATTGTACATACTTACGGGAAGTGATAAACGAAATTTGAAAAGCAATGAGGCTGCTTTGAAATATTTTTTAATGGGCGCTTTTTCAACAGGTATAATGTTGATGGGGATTGCCTTTATTTACGGAGGAAATCCTAATGCATCCTTTTACATTGATAAAATTCAGATTGGACTTGGACATATGCCTGTATTGATAGCTGCCGGATTATTATTTATTATGGTATCTATGTCTTTTAAAGTTTCAGCAGCTCCATTTCATTTCTGGACACCGGATGTTTACGATGGAGCTCCAACTGTATTCACTTCATTTATGAGTTCAGTGGTGAAAGTTGCAGGTTTCTTTGCTTTCTTAAGATTATTTGAACATTCATTCGGTGTGGTTCATGAACAATGGCAACATTTAATTGCTTTTATTACAGTTGCGACAATAGTTATTGGAAATATTACTGCAGTATTCCAACAAAGTGTAAAAAGAATGTTGGCCTACTCAAGCATAGCACAGGCAGGATTTATGCTGTTGGCTATATTCGCATTGAATGCAAAAGCTAAAGAAGGTATCTTATTGTATTCAGCAGCGTATAGTCTTGCTTCAATTGGTATTTTTGGTATACTTACAAAAATGGAAGACTACACCATTGACGGCTTTAACGGATTAGGAAAAGAAAATCCACTGATGGCATTTGCGGCTACTGTGTTTTTATTGTCATTAACTGGTATTCCATTAACAGCAGGCTTTCAAAGTAAATTCTTTATGTTGATGGCAGCTGTTGACAATGGCCATCAATTTTGGTTGGTTATTGTGGCTGTTATTTTTGCTGCAATAAGTGCCTATTATTATTTCAGAGTGATTCAAGCCATTTATTTTAAAGAATCAGACCGTAATGTTGTTGTTGCAAATGCAGTAAATCCATTCTTCAATTACATGCTTATTGTAATTATTGCACTGATAGTTATCATAGGCATATATCCCGAAATTGTGATTGGCTGGATGTATCGCTAATCTGAGTATGATTTTAAATAAATCAGGTTCAGGCTATTTCTTTTTATATAATTTTATGGCATGAACTATTTCGATTCATTATTGCTTTCTTGGAAAAACATTCGTGGAAATAAATTACGTACAGCCATTACCGTAATCATTATCGCATTAGGAATTTTCGCGCTCATTTTGATTATAACTGCGATACAAGCCGCTAGTAATAGTCTTACTGCTAGTTTTTCAACCATGGGTTCAAATGCGTTTAGCATCAGATACAAAGAAAGAAATATCAATTTTGGACATAGGGGTAGAAGTGCAGCATCCCGAACAAGTAAGAAAAACCTGAATGAAAGAAAATCTTCATTAGGAATTCCCATAAGTTTGGATGAAGCAAAATTATTCAGGGACCGTTTTTCATTTCCCGGAGCTAAGGTGAGTATTGCTTTAAGAGGTCCTTCGGCAATTGTTGTAAATACAAATCATTACAAAACCAATCCGGAGATTAATGTCTTTGGTGGTGATATGAATTATCTTGAATTGAATGGCTACAAAATAGCGTACGGGAGAAATTTTACACCCACAGAGACAGAATCGGGATTTAGTGTATGTATTATTGGAAGTGGAGTAGCGGAGAAGTTGTTCGCAGAAAATAAGGCAAAAGCCATAGATGCGTTGGTTAATGTAGATCACATTCCATATAGAGTTATTGCTGTACTTGAGGATAAAGGCTCCAGCGCTTTTTTCAACACTAGTAAGGTTGTGATAACTCCTTTTAATAATGTCAGAAGAGTTTTTGCCTCACAAAATAGCAATTACAACTTAGCAGTACAAGTTGATGATTTGAAGAAAATGAATTTTGCAATAGGGGAAGCAACAGCGATATTCAGACCTATAAGAAAATTAGCTGTAAAAGATGCTGATAATTTTTATATAGACAAAAGCGACAGTATTGCTGAGTCATTGCTTACCAACTTGGGCTTTCTTGAAAAAGGCACGATAGGGATAGCCTTTATTACCTTGATTGGTGCGGCAATTGGATTGATGAACATCATGTTAGTGGCGGTAAATGAACGCACCAAGGAAATCGGATTGGCAAAGGCATTAGGTGCCACAAAGGCTACTATTAGAAGCCAGTTTTTATTTGAATCGATTTTAATCAGCTTGATGGGTGCTGTTGCCGGTATCGTATCAGGTGTTTTATTAGGTAATCTTGTGGCGGTTTTATTGCATACTGGATTTGTCATTCCATGGGGATGGGTAATTGCTGGTATCATTGTTTGTTTCTTTGTAGGAATGCTCGCAGGACTCTATCCCGCTTATAAAGCTTCTAAATTGGATCCAATAGTAGCCTTGAGATACGAATAATATTTCCCCAAATAATCCACTTTCGAAAATTTAATATCAGAAAATTAATTCTATAATTGTTGTCTCATTCGAATATTTTATTAACTTGTCGCCTCATTGCGAATCGAAATGACAGAAGTCATTTTTTTTCAGTAATAATTATTAAAAAAATCAGAAAAAATTTTAAAAAAACCAATTAAAAACAGATTGTTATGGCAGAAGCAAAATCAGCTGCAAATTCGGCAAAGAAATCCAGCAACATGATTTCATTATTAGCACCTGTGGTGTGTTTGTTGGCAGGTTACATCATTTGGAGATTTATCTTAGGAAATGGCGACAATTTTAGTGTCGGCAGTGAAAATGGTGGGTTCTGGCCTGAAAGGGAAGCGCCAAAAACTGCATTGAGTAAAATGTACCTTGGAGGTATTATTGTTCCTATTTTGATTGGTACATTATTAACCATGATAACTTTTGTTGTAGAAAGATTCATGACTATTTCAAAAGCTGCTGGTACTGGAAACAACAATGATTTCGTTCGTAAAGTACAATTTCATTTAGCAAACAAAAATATTGATGCTGCTATCGCTGAGTGCGACAAGCAAAAGGGATCTGTTGGTAATGTAATGAGATCAGGTTTACATCGTTACAAAGACATGGTAAACAATACTCAATTGTCAACTGACCAGAAAGTATTGGCTATTCAAAAAGAAGTGGAAGAAGCTACATCATTGGAATTGCCTATGTTGGAAAAAAACTTAGTGTTCTTGTCTACTATCGCTTCGATTGCAACGTTAATGGGACTATTGGGAACGGTATTGGGTATGATTCGTTCATTCTCTGCTCTTGGAGAAGACAGTGGTGGTGGTGCAGCAGCAAGTAAATTGTCTGTGGGTATCTCAGAAGCCCTTTACAATACAGCATTGGGTATTGGAACTTCAGCATTCGCGATTGTATTCTATAATATTTTTACCACTAAAATTGATGGAATAACATACGGCATCGATGAATCAGGTTTTACATTAACCCAATCATTTGCGTCTCTTTACAAATAATTTTGTGGAATACGACAACTAATTGAATCTAAAAGCCACTTCCAAAAAAAAATAAAGAATGCCTAAAGTAAAAATTCCACGTAAGAGCACATCAATCGATATGACAGCGATGTGTGATGTGGCGTTTTTGTTGTTGTCCTTTTTCATATTGGCTACTAAACAAAAACCGCCTGAGGCACTTTCAGTTTCACCACCTAATTCAGTTTCTGCAAAAGCAGCTCCGGATAAGTCAATTTTAATTACATTGACAAAAGACGGCAGAACCTTTTTGATGTTGGGCGATGAAACTAAAAAAGCTGATATCATCAATAATATTAATGCAGCCAAGGGACTAAATCTAAATGCTGCTGAAATCAAAAAGCTGAATAAAGCATTATTCATTGGTGTACCATTCAGCCAGCTGAAATCTTTTTTATCTATGGCTGTTGAGCCATCTGCGGATAAATTGCCTGGAATACCTACTGACAGTACAAATAATGAGATGACGGACTGGTTGCATAGTGTTACGAATGTATATGCAGGAACCGATCAGCGTCAATTACAAGAAATGTTACTGGTTAAAGGAGACAATGCCGCACATTATCCTGCATTTAAACAAATTAAAGAAGCGTTTAAGAAAAATGAGATTTATAAATTCAGAATTGTTACAAATGGAGAGGCTGTTCCTGTTGGCTCTGAATTGTATTTAAATCCACCTAAATCAAATTAATTAACTAAAAAATCTTACTGATATGGCAGAAATGGATACCTCGTCGGGTGGCCATCATAAGAAGGGGCCTGGCGTTAAGAAATCAAAGAAATTATCTACCAGAGTGGATTTGACTCCGATGGTTGATCTAGGTTTTCTGCTCATCACATTCTTTGTATTCACCACCACAATGAGTCAATCGACGGCTATGAATATGAATGAGCCTAAAGATGATTCAACACAAGTGTTGAAAGTGAAAAACTCTGGTGCGATGACAATTTTATTAGGAAAAGGCGATCAGGTTTATTATTATTATGGTCAATTAGAAGCTGACAAATTAAGTGATCAGTTTAAAAGCACCAATTTCAAAGAAATTAGAAATTTAATAGTTTCTAAAAAGAAAGCTACCAAAATTGATGACTTGATGTATATCATTAAATCTGACAAAGAATCAACGTTTAAAAATGCAATTGATATTCTTGATGAAATGAGTATTTGTGCAGTACCACCTGGTCACTATGCTGAAGTGGATATGACTGCTACTGAGGAATTGTTGATTAGAAAAACAGAAGAAGCCAATGGCATCAAGTAATTTCAGTTAACCGTAACAATATCTAGAAAAAAATTAAAAGATAATTATGGATGTAAATAAGATTTTAGGTGCTGATGTGCTTGACATTATCTTCGAAGGAAGAAATAAAGCATATGGTGCTTATGAATTAAGAAGAACCTATAATCAAAGACTTAAAAAAGCTTTGATTGTTACTGCATCTTTACTTCTGCTTATCTTTATCGGAACTGTCATGGCAAATGTTCTTGCAAAATACAAGAGCAAAAGCAATATCGACGTAATCGATACAGAAATGGCGCAGGTAAAAGATGAACCACCGCCACCACCGCCACCGCCGCCTCCCCCAACACCCCCCCCTCCACCAGAAGTAAATCAGGTGAAGTTTACACCTCCTAAAATTGTAAAGGATGAGGAAGTGGCTCCAGAAGAAAAAATTGAAGAAATCAAAGAAGATCAAGTTATCTCTACAAAAACTGTAGAGAGTGATAACAAAGATCAAATAGTACAGGCTCCTGTTGAAGATAATTCCAAAGCAGTTGAATTACCTAAAGAAGACGATGAAAATAAAGTCTTTACCAAAGTAGAAGTTGATGCTTCTTATGTTGGTGGTGAATCAGCATGGAGAAGATATCTTTCTAATAACTTGGATGCTGGTGTACCTGGAGAAAATGGGGCACCTCCTAACACATACACTGTCATTGTTAGATTTATTGTTTCTAAAGATGGTAGTGTGAGTGACGTACAAGCTGAAACCAATCATGGATATGGCATGGAACAAGAATCCGTTCGCGCTATTAAGAAATCAGGCAAATGGACTCCGGCGATTCAAAATGGCCGTAACGTAACAGCTTATAAACGCCAGCCAATTACATGGGTGGTGCAGGAATAATTTTCAAATACTTTTCAAGAAACCTCTCGTCAACAACGGGAGGTTTTTTTTTGAATCGTTCAAAAGGTTCGATTAGTTTAAAAGTTCAAAAGGTTTTAGATGTCACCTTTTCAGATTTACTGTATTTATCATTATATCTTTGAAGAATGAATAACAAATTATCAGGTTGGGATGATACGATTGTGGCATTGGCGACTGCGCCGGGTGTGG
>CANHLV010000091.1 GCA_947461495.1 Chitinophagaceae bacterium | reverse complement strand
GGAAATGAGAAGCAACAGATTTACGACAAGATGGGATGAATTGTGTGTGGTGAAGTAAGAGGTTTCAAAGGTTTCAGATGTTCAAAAGGTTAACAGCCCCCTCAATCCCCCAAAGGGGGAATCTGATTGTGTGTCTCGTCCAGATTGAAGCGAATTTTTATTATTTGAGAGACAAATAATTTTATTTCCGAAATACCAATTCACTCTTTGGAGGATTAAGGGTGCTACTAATTAATTTATTTCTTACATTTAGACTCCCAAAGCCAAAACTTATTAAATTTCTTGTTTATGAAAATCAAACAATCGGTATTATTACTGACGGTATATCTTGTCTTCTTTTCAATGAGTGTATCAGCACAGTTTCTTCCTGTTTCTGTAGGCGGTTTTAATCATGATGTTGTAGCAGAATCCGGTAATAGCACACTGACAACTACAACAGTTGCTATGGATGGTGTTCCTGCTTCCAATAACGTGATGTACACTCTTGGATTTGCAAGTGCTAATTCATTTGGAGGTGGCGGAATTCCTGATAATGGAGTCATTGCTGATGCTGCCGGAAGTTACCAAATGGCAAGCTATACAAGTAATAACTCATTGATTGTTCCGCGTAATCAAAATGGAGATTTAACCTTGAATACACCGGCTAGCTTTAGCAAAATTCGTTTATTGTGTTTGTCTACAGAAGGCTCTGCTTTAGTAAATATAAAATTGTTTTTTACAGACGGTACTAATACCAACGCGTTGAATAACGCCACCATCAATGATTGGTTTAATACTTCAGCGAATACCGTTATATCCGGATTTGGAAGATGTGTAAGGGCAACACCTGCTACTAGTGCAAGCGCATATCCTAGCAACCCCAAGATGTTTTATCTGGAAATTTCCTTAAGTTGTGCAGATGCTCAAAAATCACTGCAGAAAATAAATATTTCCAATGTTACAACTGCAGGTACAAATGCGCCATTCCCTAATGCGATTATCTTTGCTGTTTCAGGTAAAACGAATAATAGAAGCGTTATTTCAGTTATTAACAATGCTACATGTGCTGCGAATGGAAGTGCTACATTGACAATCTCCGGATCAGCACAACCTTATACTGTTACTTGGAATACAACTCCTGTACAATCAGGGGTCACAGCCAGTAATTTACCGCAAGGAAATTATGTGGCAACCATTACAGATGCCAACTCTTGCACATTTACTTATAATGTGGGTATAGCATTGGATAACAATCTGAATGTAACAGCTCATGTCGACACCACTATTTGTCGCGGTGCTTCATTTGCCGCCAACACAATAAGCAATGCAACAACGTATAGCTGGAGCCCGACAACAGGAGTTAGTAATCCCAATATTTCGAATCCTACACTTTCGCCTACAACAACCACTACATACACAGTAACAGCTACATTAGGTTCCTGTACTCTTTCAAGAACTTTCACAGTAACAGTAGATGCGCCAACTATAAGTCCTCGACTTGATACGACCATTTGTAATGGTGCTTCTTTTATTCCTAATATTTCGAGTAATGCTACAGATTATGTTTGGTCTCCAACAACAGGCGTAAGTGATCCTAATATTGCCAATCCTGTACTTTCACCTACAACCACCACTACTTATACAGTTACGGGTACTTTAGGCGGTTGCACATCTACTAGAACATTCACCGTTTCAATATCTCAGTCGGTTACAGTTGATGCAGGCGCTCCGGTAACCATCCTTGAAGGATATACGATTCAATTGCAAGGAACCGGAACACAGGGAACTTATCTTTGGTCTCCGGCATCTAGCTTGAATTCAGCAACGATATCAAATCCGATCGCTTCACCGGTAGCTACCACCCAATACTATTTGACGATAACTACTGCTGCAGGATGTACCAATACTGATAGTGTGTTGGTAACCGTTGTGCCTTATTGCATAAAACCGCTTAATGCCTTTTCTCCAAACGGAGATGGTATCAATGAATATTGGCTGGTGACAAATAACAATTGCACTTCCAATGTGAATGCATATGTATTCAACAGATATGGCACTAAAGTATACGCGTCCAATGATTACCAAAATAACTGGAATGGCACGTATAATGGCAAACCACTTCCAGATGGAACTTATTATTACATCTTGAATTTCACACTGATTACTGGAAAGAAAATAACATTAAAAGGAAATGTTACGATTATTAGATAAGATAGTTTAGTCATATTGTCCTAAATAAGTTGACAAGTTTTAATAAAGTCCCGGTTGCCTCAGGTAGCTGGGATTTTTTTTGTAAAAATGTAATAGGTGTTTTCAAATTGCGATATTGCAATATCGCAATATTACGTCATCTCAACTCGAACAGCCAAATATTTTCACTAATATTTCTTCAGTACCACTTATCTTTCTTCAAGCTTATTTTTTATTGGTAAAAAAAATCAACAATCGTTCAAACTTTATGAGTTCATGTAATAATTATTTTCAACAAATTTAAATATTGCTAATTCTGTAATTATCTTGCGAATCAAATTTTAAAATCATGAACCTGCATATAGAAAAATTACAACAGCAAATTGAACCCTTGCGTGAACAAATCATCAATCATAAAGTATATTCTGTAATCAATACACTTGATGATTTGAATGTCTTCATGAAATATCATGTATTTGCAGTGTGGGATTTCATGTCTTTATTAAAAGCGCTTCAAAATAATTTAACCTGCACATCAGTTCCTTGGTTTCCGGTAGGTTCAGCAGACACAAGATTTTTAATCAATGAAATTGTTGTAGGCGAAGAATCAGATGTTGATCACTTGGGCAACAGAAAAAGCCATTTTGAAATTTATCTTGATGCCATGAAACAATCTGATGCAGACTCTTCATGTATAGATTTGTTTGTGCAGACATTGAAACAAACTAAAGATTTTCAATTATCATTCGAAAAAGCAAAAGTTCCGGCAGCTGCCCAAAGATTTGTTGAAAATACTTTCGATATTATCAATTCCGGAAAAGCACATTTACAAGCAGCCGCATTTACATTCGGAAGAGAAGATTTGATTCCGGGTATGTTCCATTCCATCATTAATGATATTGATAAAAAATTCCCAGACAGCATTTCCATTTTCAAATATTATCTCGAAAGACATATTGAAGTCGATGGCGGTCACCACAGCCATCTCGCATTGGAAATGACAGCCAATCTTTGTTGCACAGATGAGCAATACTGGAAAGAAGCTGCTGACACCACCATTCAAACACTAAAAAGCAGAATTGATTTGTGGGATGGTGCTTATCAGGAAATTAAAAAAAGCTGATTTGATTATTGAATTCCTTTCGATTGATTAGCTTTATGAATAATCGAATTAATTACTGAATTGCTTGTAATTTCATTTTCGATTATTTATTAAGAGCAGATGAGCCTTCAAAAAAATTATATATCTGGGATTAGTGGATTGAGAGCATTGAGCATCATCATGGTGCTAATGTCGCATTGGGGTTATTTTCATCCAAAAGGTGTTTTCTTCATTATCAATAATGGCGCTTTTGGTGTTAACGTGTTCTTTGTTATTTCAGGATTTCTTATTACCACATTGCTGATAACTGAAGAAAACAACTCGGGCAAAATATCACTCCGGAATTTTTATATCAGAAGGACACTTCGGATTTTTCCGGCATTTTATTTTTTATTACTTTTTTATTTTATACTGCAAGTTTTTAACGTCATTACCATATCGGTTCCAAGCTGGATCACATCGCTGACTTACACCAAATATTTTCCAATAAAAAATGGAATTGATAACTATACATTTCATTTTTGGTCATTATCCATTGAAGAACATTTTTACCTGATTTGGCCATTTGTATTTTTCTATTTTCCTGCTTACAGAAAAAAAATCTTGATTTTACTAGCATGTGCGTTTCCGTTTTTGAGGATGCTATTTTATAAGTACAACATGTTCTGGCCAAACGGAGATTTCTCTATCTTTTACAGAGGCGATGGTATCGTCTGGGGATGTATCATCGCTTTTTATCAGCATGATATCATCGAATTTTTTAAAAGGAAAAGAAAGTTGATATATCTGCCATTTGCAATGTTACTCTTCCTCTTATATATGGAACGACTCAATATAGAGAGTTCAACAAAGTTGCATCTTGGCTATTTCAATTTGCCTTTAGGAGGCAGTTTTGGAACAATTACTAGCATTTGTATAGGATTAATAATCATCATAACCGCGCATTTCAAAACTTTGTGGTCTTGGTTGCTAAACACAAAACCACTGAATTATATAGGTAAGTTATCCTACAGCCTTTATCTGTACCAGCAGATATTTTTGTTACATTTTCAATTCACTATGAACAATCAGATATTGGTGTTTACCTTGTTTATATCGATGGCGTTGTTTTCTTATTATATGATAGAACTGCCGTTCCTCAAATTGAAGAAAAGATTTAATGTATAAAATAATTATTTCCTGTTGCCATCAGTATCCAACTCAATAATCTCAAAACCGAATTTTTGTAGACCAGGTAAAATTTTGGCTTTATCACCTACAAGTAAAATATTCATCTTATCGGTTTGTAACCATTTTTTTGCCAGCTGATCAATCTCGGCTTTATTCATCATCGTTAGTATTTTGTTTTGAACAGCAACATAATTGCCTTCTAAATTGTATTCAAGCAAACGTGCAACGAATCCTGATTTTTGTCCGGGAGTTTCATATTGCAAAGCATCTCTTTGTCCAATGGCGCTCTTCATAAAATTGATTTCATCAGTAGTAATACCTGATGTTGCATAATTGTTGATTTCTTTCATCACTTCAGTAAGTGCACTATCCGTAGCGTCAGCTCTGATACCGGAACTGAAAGTATAGTCAACACTGTATTTGCTGCCGCTGAAACTTGCTCTAGCGCCATAGGTCCAGCCTTTGTCTTCTCTCAAATTTAAATTCAATCTGCTGTTGAAATTAGCACCTAATACATAGTTCATCAAATCGCATTTGTAATATTCTCCCACCAAATCATAAGGCATACTAACTACCTTGCCTACACGAAATTCAGTTTGTGCTGCTTTGGGAACATCTACCAAATAAATAGTTGTTTTGCTTGAGGTAGCCATGGCAACTGGTTTTGTCATTTCAATTTTTTTATTGGGCAATTTATTCAGGAAAGAAAGTTTAGGTAAAATTTCTGCTTCTGTAACATTGCCAACAATTACAATTTTTGCTCCTTGTGATGTCATGTAGTTGTTATAATATGTTTGAACATCAGCCAATGTCAAATTTTTCACTGTGTTTTCTGTGCCATTGTCATTCATACCAAGAATATTATCGGCACCATAATTTATTTTACTATATACATTACTTGCAATTGTAGCGGGTTGTGATTTTGCCTGTTTGAAACTTTCCATGGCTTGTTTTTGCAAACGGGTAAATGCATCCTGTGTGAAATTTGGATTCAACATTCTTTCTTCCAGCAATGCCAAAGTTTTATCCAAATTCTTTTTCAAACATTGCATGCTGAAACGCATACCATCAAAGGTGTTTCCTGCACTCACACTGCTTCCCAATTTTTGCAAGGCGACACTCATTTGTTCAGCAGTATAGTTTTTAGTGTCTTCATTGAGCATACTTCCTGCAAAGCCCGCCAATCCTATTTTTGAGGTATCATTAGCTTGCGCCAAATGTCCACCGGGAATCGTGATGGAAATATTTACAATAGGCAACTCTTTATAATCAGCTCCGATTACTTTAGCGCCATTAGGCAATGTTTTTTTCCAGTAAGAAGGAACTGTTACAACCGGATTGGGTCCACTGCCCGGCATTTGACTTCTGTCGAAATTGTCTGTTCCTTTTTTATACACCAGTCCTGCATATCCATAGTTCGGTCTGTCATAACTTGAAGAATCAATTTTGTAATTATCAGCTATTGCAGGTCCGTTCTTATCTGATTTTGTCAACACACTAACGGTAACGCTACCTTTGTTTTTGATGTAGGTTTCATAAACACGCAATACGTCTTCTTTGGTAACAGCTTTGTACATTTCCAGCATTCTACCGGTTTGATTCGGGTTGCCTGTGAATGTTTGGAAAGCTGCCAATTGAGAAACTTTTCCTGATACACTTTGCAAACCATTGATGTATTGTGATTCAATACCTCCTTTGAATTTTTCGATGTCTTCATCTGTTACGCCACGTTTTTCAAAAGCTACCAATGATTCTTTATACAAGCTGTCCATAGCTGATAATGATTTGCCAGGCAATGGAACTAGCTGAATAGTAAACTCACCTGCCAATTCAGACAAACGGCTGCTGGCACTTGCTTGTAAAGCTTTTTGAGATTTCACCAACTGCTGATACAACACAGATGTTTTTCCTTGTCCAAGAATTTGAGCCAGACAAGATAAAGGGGCCATATCCTTATCATAATTAGGAACAGTAGGATAAGTCTTCATCAACATTGGTACACGTGCATAATTATCAACGTAAGACACATATCTGTCTGTTGTTACTTTTACCGCTGGCAAAATTGTTTTTGTTACTTCAGGACATTTAGGAATATTACCGAAATATTTTTCTACCAACTTCAAAGCTTCTGCTGGTTTCACATCACCACCAATGGTTAATGTAGCATTGTTTGGCCCGTACCATCTTAAGAAAAAGTTTTTCAAATCTTGCACATCAACCCTATTCAAGTCTTCAACGTATCCAATCGTGAGCCAGCTGTAAGGATGTCCGTATGGGTATAAATTTTTACTGCTGAATTCATTCACTAAACCATAAGGACGATTATCGTAATTCTGTCCTCTTTCATTTTTTACTGTGCTTCTTTGTATTTCAAATTTTTGTTGTGTTACCGCATCTAAGAAAAATCCCATTCTGTCTGCTTCCAGCCACAGCATTTTTTCCAATTGATTGCTAGGAACTGTTTCAAAATAATTCGTTCTGTCTTGATTGGTGCTGCCATTCAATGTTCCGCCGGCAGCTGTGATGGTTTTGAAATGTTGTTCATCAGCTACGTGGTCACTTCCCTGAAATTGCATGTGTTCGAAGAAATGCGCGAAACCGCTTTTGCCTATTTCTTCTCTTGCACTTCCTACGTGGTAAGTAATAT
>CANHLV010000090.1 GCA_947461495.1 Chitinophagaceae bacterium | reverse complement strand
GAACAATTGGAAGATGATAATGGGTGGATAGTAATTCTGAATATGCCAGAACAAAGTAAACATGATTTTATCAAATCAAGAATAACCCATTATACCACGTTTATTGAATTGCTCCAATGGCGAACCATGAAGCCAGAATTGATTTTTCAAACAATTGATAATTATATGATGAAAAGACTTGGTTGATTTTGTTGAATTTGTTTTTTTTATATCCGTAAAAAGCTTGAATATTTTTATATTTTCTTTTTTGATACCTTACTTTTGCATTTCTATTATTATCTTATAATTTTAAAGTATGACTTTCAAGCAAATTTTTACTTCATCAATTGGCAAGAAATTTTTGATGGCATTTACCGGTATCTTTTTAATTCTTTTTTTAATTGTACATGCCGGAATTAATTCCTGTATTTTTTTGAATGATGGTGGCGAAACCTTCAATACTGTCGCACATTTCATGAGCCATAATTGGATAATGAGGTTTCTTGAAATTGGATTGTTTGCCGGAATTATTCTACATATTATTCAAGGCTTGATGCTGTGGAGTCAAAATAATAAAGCTAGACCAGTAAAATATGCTGTTAATAAAGTAGAAGCAAACAGCAAATGGTATAGTCGTTCTATGGGCTTATTGGGGACATTATTATTGTTGTTTCTGATCATGCACCTTTCTCATTTTTATGTAGGAACCAAAGTCGCTTTATATAGTGGAGATTTGGAGCACAATCTTTATGAAGAAATGAGAACTGTATTCAGTATCCAATGGGTAGTAGCTGCTTATCTTCTTGGTGTAGTAGCTTTATTCTGGCATCTGTATCATGGATTTCAAAGTGCGTTTCAATCTTTAGGTTTTCATCATAAAAAATATTCTCCTTTGATTCAAAAAATGGGAACAGGATACGCAGTTATTATTTGTACACTATTTGCCTTAATGCCACTGGCATTTTATTTCAATTGGATTTAATTTTAAATAATTCTATAACAAATCAATATCATCAATATGGCTTTAGATGCAAAGATTCCTCAAGGTGAAATGGATAAGAAGTGGAGTGATTACAAAGGACATGTAAAATTGGTAAATCCTGCCAACAAACGTAAACTTGAAATTATTGTTGTAGGTACAGGTTTGGCAGGAGCTTCGGCAGCTGCCTCATTAGGCGAACTTGGATATAAAGTAAAAGCATTTTGCTTTCAGGACAGTCCAAGAAGAGCCCATAGCATTGCTGCTCAAGGTGGTATTAATGCTGCAAAAAATTATCAAAATGATGGAGACTCGGTATTCCGTCTATTTTACGATACTGTTAAAGGTGGAGATTACAGAGCCAGAGAAGCGAATGTGCATCGTTTGGCTGAAGTAAGTACTGCCATTATTGACCAATGTGTTGCTCAAGGTGTTCCATTTGCAAGAGAATATGGCGGCCTATTAAGCAATCGTTCTTTTGGTGGCACTCAAGTTCAACGTACATTTTATGCTGCAGGTCAAACGGGTCAACAATTATTATTAGGTGCATATAGCGCTCTTGAAAGACAAATTTCATTGGGTAATGTAGAAATGTTTTCTCGTCACGAAATGTTGGATGTGGTTACAATAGATGGAAAGGCGAGAGGTATTATTGCCAGAGATTTAACCACAGGTAAAACCGAGCGTCATTTCGGCCATGCGGTACTGTTATGTTCTGGTGGTTATGGTAATGTATTTTACTTAAGTACCAATGCGATGGGAAGTAATGTTACTGCCGCATGGAAGGCTCACAAAAAAGGCGCCTATTTTGGAAATCCTTGTTTTACTCAAATACATCCTACGTGCATTCCCGTTAGTGGCGACCATCAAAGTAAATTAACCTTGATGAGTGAGAGTTTAAGAAATGACGGAAGAATCTGGGTGCCTAAAGCAAAAGGCGACAATAGAGCTCCAAAAGACATTCCAGAAATTGAAAGAGATTATTACCTGGAAAGAAGATATCCTGCATTCGGTAACCTTGTACCAAGAGATGTGGCCTCTCGTGCAGCAAAAGAAAGATGCGATGAAGGCTATGGTGTAGGTACAACTAAAATGGCTGTTTACCTTGATTATAAAGATGCGATAATGCGTTATGGTAAAATCGAAGCTAGTAAACATGGTATGGTCAGCCCTGATGATAAAACGGTTTTCAATTTAGGTAAACAAGTTGTTGAAGAAAAGTACGGCAACCTCTTTGAAATGTATGAGAAAATAACCGGTGAAAATCCTTACGAAACACCAATGCGTATATATCCTGCAGTTCACTACACTATGGGTGGTTTATGGGTTGATTACGAACTACAAACTACTGTCCCTGGCTTGTATGCGCTTGGTGAAGCCAACTTTAGCGATCATGGTGCTAACAGATTGGGAGCTTCCGCTTTGATGCAAGGGCTTGCTGATGGTTATTTCGTAATTCCTTACACCCTTGGAAATTACCTTGCAGATGACATTAGAACTTCTTCTATACCTACAGATCATCCTGCATTTGAAGCGGCAGAAAAAGAAGTAACAGACAGACTTAATCGATTGATGAATATAAAAGGCAAACAAACAGTTGAAAGTTTTCACAAACGCTTAGGACGAATCATGTGGGATGAATGCGGTATGGCGAGAAGTGAAAAAGGACTCAAACAAGCCATCTCTCAAATACAAGATTTGAAAAAAGAATTCTGGAGTGATGTAAGAATTCCTGGCGATATCAATGAATTCAATTCAGAATTGGATAAAGCCGGTAGAGTAGCAGATTTCATTGAATTGGGAGAATTGATGTGTATCGATGCTTTAAACAGAAATGAAAGTTGTGGTGGTCATTTCAGAGAAGAAAGCCAAACTGAAGATGGAGAAGCAAAAAGAGACGATGAGAACTATAGATATGTAGCTGCCTGGGAAAACATAGGAGATAGCGAATGGCAATTACACAAAGAAGAACTTAATTTCGAAATCGTTAAACCATCACAAAGAAGCTACAAATAACAAATATATAAATCAGAGTATATCACTCTATAAAATATGAACTCATTATGGAGCATTATCACATGAATCTGACGCTTAAAGTTTGGCGTCAAAAAAACAACCAGTCGAAAGGTAATTTTGAAACTTATCAGGTAAAAAACATTTCCTCTGAAATGAGTTTTCTTGAGATGTTTGATGTGTTAAATGAACAGCTGATTGTGGAAGGTAAAGAACCTATTGCATTTGATCATGATTGCCGTGAAGGTATTTGTGGTATGTGTAGTATGTATATCAATGGGCAGGCTCATGGGCCATGGCAACAAAATACTACTTGTCAATTACACATGCGTGCATTCAAAGACGGAGATACCATTGTGGTAGAACCATGGAGAAGTACTGCATTTCCAGTTGTAAAGGATTTGGTGGTAAACAGATCTTCTTTCGACAGAATCATTCAAGCTGGTGGTTATATTAGCGTAAACACTGGTAATGCAGTTGATGCGAATGCTATTCCTATTGATAAAAAAGATGCTGATGATGCTTTTATGGCAGCGGCTTGTATAGGTTGTGGCGCTTGTGTGGCTACTTGCAAAAATGGTAGCGCCATGCTTTTCGTTGGAGCTAAAGTGTCTCAATTGGCTCTATTGCCTCAAGGTGGCCCTGAACGAGAATCAAGAGTATTAAATATGGTTGCCCAAATGGATAAAGAAGGTTTTGGTAATTGTACCAATACCTACGCTTGCGAAGCAGAATGTCCTAAAGGTATTTCTGTAGCCAATATCGCAAGATTGAATAGCGAATATTTGAAAGCCGGTCTTTCCAGCGAAGAAGCATAATTTCTTCCATCAAAATTATTTGTTTATAGGTTGTCTCAAATTCATGAGGCAACCTATTTTTTTTGATTGCTTTTCAAGAGATTCTTGATTAATTTTCATTTATTACATCTCAACTGAATAAATCATAATTTTATCAAATAGTTATCGATTGAAGCCATACGCATTTTATACCATTCTAATTTTAATGTTCTTTCACCAAATGGTGCAGGCTCAAGTTATTGTAAATCCATCTTCAACATTTAGAACAAAACGAATTGCAGTCAGCACAGCTGCTTTAGTTATTGATTCATCAAGCATATTACCCGGCTCATTTTCAATTGAAAATATAGCGACATCAGATTATTCAATTGATGTTATTAGTGCTTCATTAATATGGATAAAAAAACCGAACACCGACAGTGTGAAAATTTCGTACAGGATTTTTCCATTCAGAATAAATAAAAAATATTCGCATTTACATTTCGACAGCATCAGAAATAATTTCATCGCAGAAAATCCTTATGTAATTAAAAATAAAAATCTAAACGACAATCAATCCATTTTTGAATTTAAAGGAATGCAGTCACAGGGAAGTATTGGTAGAGCTATTTCAATTGGAAACAGTCAGGATGCAGTTGTCAATTCATCTTTTAATCTGCAATTAAACGGAATGATTGGAGACAGTCTGGAATTGATTGCAGCCATTACCGATAATACCATTCCTATACAACCAGACGGTAATACAAAAGACCTGAGAGATTTTGATCGCGTGTACATGCAGGTAAAGAAAAAAGGTTGGCAGGTTAGTTTTGGTGATATTGAGCTTGCCGAAAAAGAAACCTATTTTCTAAAATTCAATAAACGTATTCAAGGCGTTTCGTTTAGTACCATTAATCAGATTAATAAAAAGTCTTCTAATGAATTTAAGGCTAGTGGCGCCTTAGCAAAAGGAAAATTCAACAGAAATTATATAACACCAATTGAAGGTAACCAAGGACCTTATAGATTACAAGGAGCAAATAATGAATTGTATTTTGTAGTATTGGCCGGAACTGAAAAAGTATTTATCGATGGTGTACTCATGCAACGTGGCGAAGATCAGGATTATACTATCAACTATAATTCCGCAGAACTAAGTTTTACACCAAAGCAACTCATCACAAAAGATAAAAGGATACAGATTGAATTTGAATACGCAGACAGAAATTATCTGAACACCCAGTTGTATGCAATGGATAAATTACAACTAAACAGGAAATTGACTTTGAATATTGCCGCTTATTCAAATAAAGATGCCAAAAATTCTTTTATTGATCAGCCATTGGATGAAAAACAGCAATCATTCTTGGCTTCAATTGGCGACAGCATTCAGCATGCGTTTTCTTCCAATGCTGTTCTTGATAGTTTCGCTATTGGTAAAATATTATACAAAAAAATTGATACGGTTTACAATGCTTCAATTCATGATTCGGTATATATTTTTACCAATACTTATGCACCTGATTTATACTCTTTATCCTTTACTTATTTGGGCTCGGGTAAAGGCAATTACAAACAATTACTCAATGGTAACAATGCGAAAGTATTTATATGGACAGCTCCTGATATCAATGGAAATAAGCAAGGTGAATACGAGCCGGTAGTTTTTCTGGTGACACCTAAAAAACAACAAATGATTACAACAGGAATAAATTATCGGGCGAATAAACATTTATTGATGAATGGCGAATTAGCAATGAGTAATTATGATGTCAATTTATATTCTAAGCTAGATAAAGAAAATAATTCTGGTTTGGCCGCTAAGTTTGATATGGTCTACGAATCCGAAAAATTTAAGCTGAGTAAAAAATCGCATATTTTGAAAACTAATTTTGGTGTTGAATTTGTAGAATCTGTATTCAAGCCATTGGAAAGATTAAGAGATGCAGAATTTTTAAGAGACTGGGGGCTTCCTTTTGACGCTGCAACTACCTCTGAAAAAATTCTCAAATCAGGTATCAGCTTAAATGGTAAAGAGGCCAATACAGTTTCATATAATTGGATTCAATATCGAAGAAATGATGGTTATAATGGCATCAAACACATACTGAATCAAAACACTGTTTACAAGCAATGGTCAACAAAAACAAATATTAGTATGTTGCATTATAAATCATTGTTAACAACCGGAAGTTATTTCAGACCCAGTGTTGAATTAAAAAAAACTTTTAAGAATTTTAATAAAATTGAAGCTGGGGGAAACTATGCAGCTGAATACAATAAAAATAAAAATAGTAACACTGATAGTTTAACCGCTGGCAGCTTTGGATTTTCTCGATATGAATTTTACCTTAAATCAGACCCATCAAGACTTAATAATTTCACTTGCTCTTATTTTACAAGAACAGATCAAACTCCTTTTAAAAATGAATTGATCAAAGTTGATAAAAGTTATAATTACAATTTTACAGCCGCATTCATGAAAAATGAATTTCGGCAGTTCAAGATTACAACCGGATACAGAGCATTAAAAATCATTAATGACTCATTAAGCAATCAAAAAAAAGATAAAACTTTGTTAGGAAGAGCTGAATACTTTTTTAATGAATACAAAGGTTTATTTAATGGAAATATTTTGTATGAGATAGGAGGAGGACAAGAACAAAAAAGAGCATTTTCATATTTGGCAGTTCCAACCGGACAAGGATTTTATACTTGGTTTGACTATAATGGAAATGGAATTGAAGAGTTGAATGAATTTGAAATTGCTTTGTATCAGGATCAAAAAAAATACATAAGAATATTTAGCCCAACTAATGAATATGTAAAAACAAATACATTACAATTCAATTATTTTATTGATGTTTTACCAAGAAATATAATTAAGTCTCAAAAAAAAATATTGAACAAATGGTTGTACAAGTCATCATTTACATCAACAGCACAAATCAGTAAAAAAAATTTGGCTGAAGGAGGATTTTTATTCAACCCATTTGAAAAACAACTAATTGATTCGAGTTTAATTTCTTCTAATTCTTCATTTTCAAATGCTTATTTTTTTAATAGAACCGGATCTAAACTTGGATTTGATTTAACCCATAGCATAACATCCGGGAAATCATTACTGACATACGGATTTGAATCACGTTCAGTTAAAAATAAGAGTTTTAGGATAAGGTACAATTTGAATAAAAGATGGATGACTAACCTGACTGTAAAAAACATCAAGAATCAACTCATTTCATCAAGTTTGAAATTTGAAAATAAAAACTATAATATAAATCAACAACAAGTTGAACCCTCTATTATTTGGAATTATAAATCGATTTTAAGATTAGCATTCAGTTATG
>CANHLV010000089.1 GCA_947461495.1 Chitinophagaceae bacterium | reverse complement strand
GAAAAAAGGCAATAAAGACGGGTGTTTGAGCCGATATTTTGGACGAAAGCATAATGAATTATGTTGAGATCAAAATATCAAGCAAATGCTTGTCTTTGCAGCATTTTTTTCTTGTAATAGATTTCAACTGAAAATCTGGGTTTAACTAAAAAGGTATTCAACATCTGCTTTAGTCAGCGCCTTAACAAAACTAGTTTCGTCGGCAATTAATTCTTTTGCCAGAATTTTCTTTCTCTCCTGCAATTGTAAAATTTTGTCTTCAATGGTATCCAAACAAATCATTCGGTAGGCGAAAATATTTTTCGTTTGTCCAATCCTGTGAGTTCTATCTATAGCTTGTTGTTCTACAGCAGGATTCCACCAAGGATCTACTATATACACATAATCAGCTGCGGTTAAGTTCAAGCCCACACCCCCCGCCTTCAATGAAATTAGAAACACCCTGCAATCGTCATTGTTTTGAAAATTCTGAATAGCTTTTTCTCTCTCTGTTGGAGATGTGCTACCATCAAAATACTCAAACGGAATGTTTTGCTCTTTAAGTTTTTCTTTGATCAATGAAAGCATTCCTAAAAACTGTGAAAATATTAGGGCTTTGTGTTGTCCAATATTTTCTGCAATCTCTCTTGCCAATTCGTCGAGCTTTATAGAATGATTAGGAAACTTTTCATCTTCGTTCAAAATTGCGGGGCTGTCACAAATCTGACGAAGTTTCATCAATCCCTGCAAAATGGTCAACTGTGATTTATCAATTCCCTGTTGATCGATGGCGCCTAAAATTTTATCCCGGTAACTATTTCTATATGCTTCATAAATACTGCGCTGTTCGGGCTCCATTTCACAAAACAAAATCGTTTCTGTTTTTTCTGGAAGGTCTTTGGCTACTTGCTCTTTGGTACGACGAAGTATGAATGGATAAAGTAGTTTTCTTAAATGTTCTTTTTGCTCAGGCTCACCAAATTTATCTATTGGTGTAGCGAATTCATTTCTGAAAAATTCCATACTGCCCAGTAATCCGGGATTCAGAAAATTCATCTGAGCAAAAATATCAAACGTATTGTTCTGCAAGGGAGTACCACTCATGCAGATACGATTTTTTGCCGTCAATAGTGAAGCCGCCTTGGTAACTTTTGAAGAAGGATTTTTTATCGCCTGACTTTCATCTAACACAACGTAATCAAAAAGCACTTGTAGAAAAATACTGATATCGCTTCTCAATGTTCCATAAGTAGTAATTATGATATTGCTTTTTGTCAGTTCTTCGTGGTTTCTTGTTCTGGTATTACCATGATGTATGTGATAGCTTAATTCAGGAGTGAATTTTTTCACTTCATTCTGCCAGTTGTAAATCAAAGTTGTAGGGCAAATAACAATAGCTTTCAGTGATCCGTTTGTTTTTTTATAATACTCAAGCATGGTTAACGCTTGAACCGTTTTTCCCAAACCCATATCATCTGCAAGAATTCCTCCCCAGCCAACATCATTTAAATAATTAAGCCATTGGTAGCCCGCTATCTGATACGGACGTAACACCGCTTGCAATGTTTCAGGAACCTTCACATCGGGTATGTTTTTGAATGCCCTTATTTTTTCAAATTTTTCATCTAATGCAAAACTAATTTCTGTTTCATTTCGATTTTCATACAATTCGTCAATGACACTCAAATGGTAGCGAGACAACCGAAGCTTATCGTTTTTTCCTTCTCCTACCTTAAACAACAAAGAATATCTTTTAAGCCATTCATCAGGCAAAATACCTAATGTGCCATCACCCAACTGCACAAAAGACTGCTTATTGGCAAGCGCTTTTTTAATATCGGAGATACCTACACGCTGTTCGCCAAATTCGATTTCAATTTTCGCATCAAACCAATCTAATCCACTGCTTACATGAATATGTGTATTTGGACGCGCCGTATTGAATCTGAAATTTTTTAATGCTTCAAAACCAAAAACTGAAATTTTCATTTCTTTCATAGCATCTACAAAAAGAAAAAACCAGTTGTTTTTTAATACCTCTGTTCCTTTTAATATTAAACTTTGATTGTCCGACTGTCTTATAAACATGGAGTGAAGTCCTTCCAATTTTTGAATGAACTTTTCTTCAGCTTCTTTATTTCGATGAATCACCAGAATTTTATCTTGATCCGGCAATGTAATTGTTGAAGCTTGTGAGGGTTTTGTATCATAACCATTGTAACCAAAAATGGGTTGAAAAACCAGATAATCTCCTTTTTCTAACAACTGAAGTTTAATTTCCGGAGTGCCGCCTTTTACTTCTTTCATCAGGCTTTTATCAAACTCTACCTGGTGTTCTCTGGCTAAAGGCAAAATTACTTCCTGCATGGTTTTCAACCAATCTGATTTACTGAGCTTAATATTACCTTGCTGTAAAAACTTGTCGGCCTGTATGATATCGGTCGTTTTTTCCCAGGTATATAAAACTTTTTCATGGAGAAAGAGCAACTTGCTTTCACATTCATTTTCTGTAAATGGTATTGTCTGTTGATCAATTTTAACCATACAAACCAACTCTAAATGTTTTTCAGCGGCAATAACTTTAAAAACAGGACTTATAAACTTATCGCTTAGTTCTATATCCTGTAAATTAGCTGTAATAAATTTTTTCTTTTTCGGTAAAATGAAAACAAAGTGATTTTGAGCCTGCTCTTCAAATAACCTTTTTATTTTGGGATGCAAATATTCTGTAATCAGATTGCGAGTGTCTTCAGGTAATTCTTCTGAATCATTTTGAATGATGTTATCCCAAATGCCGCTAAATGGCGAATTCCTGTTTAAGTATTTATTGATTTCTGTAGGTTGTAATTTTCTTATCTGTTGAAAAAGCTGTTTGTCATTTTCGTCAAACAATTCGATATCTACAAATTTTGTCAGGTCTAGATTTTCAACTTTGCCTAGGTATTTTTTTTCATCTTCGTCTGCTTCTCCCTGAACTGCATCTAATACAACAGCAGGAAATTGTTTTGGATTGAAATTAAATACGAGACCTAATTTTTTATATGTCTTCTGAAATTCAGCAACGTGCTCAACGGGATTGATTGAAGCTATAAAACTGGCCGGGGTATTTTTAACGATAGGCGTTGAAACCTGAGCAACTCTTTTTATGTTTGGGTCCAGTAATTTAAGAAATGGCTTTCCTTCTTTGTAGGAAAACTCAAACTTTCCTGTTAAATCATCATTAAGACTATATCCGTAAATCTGAAGCAGTTTGTTTTTTTCCTTATCCCAATTTCTTATTGAATCAAAATAGTTTGCACCATACGCATTAAGCAATTGTAGAAACAATAAAGTTTTATGCTCGCAAAGGGGATGTGCAGATTCGGCACAAGTACAAGAGGTATCAAAATTTCTTTCTTCGTTCTTCTGTATCACGAGCGGGTATACGGTACCGTTAATATTTATTTCTGCTTCTACGCGCTCGTCTGCAGCTTTTGTAATATTGGCTTTTGTTGTTCTGGCTATTCTTTCTGCGTCATCATAAATAGCCTGAGAACAAAGCATTTTTATCATTTTAAGATCTATATGCTTCATTTTGGCAACCGTATGATACTGATTATACTGAATCATATTACTGCCGAGCATATTTTTATCAACCATGTCCTGCAATCTGAATAATGCCGCTGCCTCGTGTCGACAAATATCTCCGATATTATATGGACAAGAACAACGAAGTGACATTAATCTGGAGTCGGAATATTTCTGAATGTAAACTTTGTAAAATGTACTGTAGCTATCATCCTTTACCCTGAAAACAATTGTTCCCATGAGCTCATCATGTTCCACCATTTCAACAAAACCTGAGCCGTGAATTTTTTTACCGCGCCTAATTACTTCGTCGGTGCCATTATTATAAATATGCTTGATGATGTGTGGTAATGCCAAAACGGTTCCCTTTTTGAATTGAAAAATAATGCAATTGCACTCCCTGAATCAGAAAAGGGCAATTTGCAAAACTAACGTAAAATACCTCAGTAATTTTCTTGTATTGAAAAGTTTGTGGAGAATTAATATCTCAATCGTTTAGCCCCTAATCAATTTTCCTTGTTTGTATAATGGCAATACCGGGGCTGTATTAAAAGTTAAACAGTGTTTAATATCTTTTTCCAAGCCAAAAGAACTTAATCTTAAGTAATGAGAGGCTTGCTTGGCCTTCATGAATTCGAATAAATCTTTGGCTGCATCATCAAACATGTTTAGTGCCATTTGTGAAGCATCACAATTAATGGAAAACTGTTGCTTTAGTTTGCTGATTACGGCTCCCGCAAACAAGGTATCTTCAATATTCACACGATCTTTCCATGCGGCACAAGCTAATAATACTGGTTTGTTTTTTTGTAAAAGATATTCACAAACAGCATCTATATTCGCAAATGAACCTGTAATAATTTCATGTGCTCCATTATTCAGTGCCATGTGCAATAGTTTCGTTCCATTTGTAGTGGTTAACACCAATGTTTTACCGGCAATGAAAGAAGAAGGATATTCAAAAGGAGAGTTTCCGTATTGCAATCCTTCTGCCACTTTTCCATCACGTTCTCCAGCTGTAATGGCTTCAATTTGTCTGCCGATTCTAATACACTCATTTACGCTGTCAACCGGAATAATTTCTTTTGCACCATTGCATAATGCAGTAGCAATTGTTGAAGTGGCACGAAGTACATCAATGATCACCACAATACTAGATGAAATATCATATAAGTTTAATAAAGCCGGAGAAAGTGAAGTATATAAAGCCGGTTTTGTTTCAGACATTATAATTGGATTTTTTCTTTTTTATTCAAATGGGATTTTAACCAGCTTTGCTTTAAGCTTGTTGGAACGAACGCTAATGTAAATTTCGTTTCCTAAGTTGGAATGATTTGTGGCGACATATCCCATTCCAATAGCTTTACTCAAACTGGGCGATTGTGTTCCTGAAGTTACTTTACCAATAACATTTCCTGTGGCATCTGTTATTTCGTAATCATGGCGAGCTATGCCTTTGTCTATCATTTCAAAACCGACAAGTTTTTGGGAGCAACCGTTGTTTTTCTGTTCTTCAAAAATTGATCTTGAAGTAAACGCTTTTGTAAATTTGGTTATCCATCCCAAGCCGGCTTCAATAGGCGATGTGGTATCGTCGATATCGTTGCCATATAAACAAAAACCCATTTCAAGTCTTAATGTATCTCTGGCTCCCAATCCAATTGGCTTGATTCCATATTCAGCGCCTGCATTAAAAATAGCATCCCAAATGATATGAGCGTCTTTGTCGTTGTCCTCAAAATAAATTTCCACACCTCCGGCTCCAGTATAACCCGTAGCGCTGATCAGCACATTTTTAACACCGGCAAATGTGCCTTTTACAAAAGTATAATACTTCAAATTGAGAATATCCATGTCAGTTAATGACTGTATGACCTTCGTAGCACTTGGACCCTGCACCGCCAGGAGGGCAGTTTTTGCAGAAATATTGTGCATCTCCACATTATTTGTATTGTGCATTGTTATCCAGTTCCAGTCTTTATCAATGTTTCCTGCATTTACCACGAGCATATATACTTCATTTTCTTCAACACAATACACAAGCAAATCATCTACAATGCCCCCATTATCATTTGGCAGGCAACTATACTGAGCCTTGCCTTTTGAAAGTTTTGCGGCATCATTACTGGTAATACGTTGTATAAGTTCTAATGCTTGGGGGCCTTTCAAAATAAATTCACCCATATGGCTAACATCAAATACACCAACATTTTTTCTTACTGTTTGATGCTCATCATTTATCCCTGAATATGAAATGGGCATATTAAAGCCCGCAAATTCAGCCATCTTAGCCCCGAGAGAAATATGTTTATCCGTGAAAGGCGTGTGCTTCATTTTTTAGTTTTTAGGTTGCAAAGGTAATTGAAATGAAAATAAATTATTGAGAATGGAAGTGCTGTATGTATAATATATTCTCGTCCCAAAGATCGCTTGTGCGATTTAGTTTCAAGTCACACAGCCCGAAGGTCTTTTGCAACCAATTATTACCTACAGGGATTTCCTACAATTGACTTGATGATGATAAATGGCCATAAAACAGAGCGTGTGTTTTTAAAATATATCCGAGTGAGTAAGTTTGATACGGCCAAGCGTTTGAACGAACATATAAAACTGAAATGGAACAATAACTTAATGAGAGTCGCATAACATAAACTTCAATATACGAGCAAAAATTGTATTCAACTGTATTTTAATCCGTGTTAATTTCAAAAGATTATGTTAGCAAAATAAGCAACAGAAACGAAAGTGTGAATAATTGTCACGGATTGAAAATAATGACTAAAGAGGGATGGTGAGACTAACGGATGTTGCGTATGATGATGGAGTTTATTTACAGAATTCCTAAAATTAAATTATTATTTATATCTTTATTGTCAGTTTTAAGCTGACAAAATAACTATGAAAGATAAATTAATATCAAAACAATCAAATGAACTGCTCACTTACTTTAACGGTAAGAACCAGCTTTGTTTTGACAATAACCAAGCTTATCAGGCACTTCCAAACTCAAAAAAGAACACTGTGCGTGAGTTGTTGAGCGATATGTCGAAAAGAGGTTTGTTGATGCGTGTTAAAGAAGGTGTTTACTATATCATTCCTTATGAAGCCGAGCCAAATAAGTTTATGCCCGATTGGCATTTACTGGCGGAACATTTAGTAAACAATACAAAATATTATATCGGATATTATTCTGCTTTACAGATTCATAATCTGATAACACAACCATCACTCAAAGAACAAATAGTTGTGTCAAAGCAAATAAAACCGGCAGAACAAAAAATAAAAAACGTTTCATTTCAATTCGTGTATCACAACACAAAACATTTTTTTGGAGCAAAGAAAATTTGGATAGACAACTTTAATAAAGTGCTTTGTTCTGATTTAGAAAAAACGATTGTTGATTGCTTATTTAAACCCGAATATGCCGGAGGGGTAGTTGAAGTGGCCAAAGCCATTCATGTCTCCAAAACAAAAATCAATTTTAATACTCTTTTGGAATACACTAAAAAGTTCAATTCACAAGCAGTAATAAAGAGACTGGGATTTTTATTGGAATTGTTGAAAATAGAAAACCCT
>CANHLV010000088.1 GCA_947461495.1 Chitinophagaceae bacterium | reverse complement strand
TGTGAATATAACACTTACTATAAATCCTATTTACACTACGAACCAGACAGCATCAATATGTCAGGGAACATCTTATTCCTTACCATGGGGCGGCACAGCAACAACAGCCGGAGTGTATTCTCATACTTATTCAACTGCGAGCGGATGTGATAGTGTTGTAAATATAATTCTAACGCTAAATAATATTACTCCAGTTTCAACTACAATTACAGCATGTGAAACTTATACATGGAATGGAAATTCATACAATACTTCCGGTGATTACACCTACGCTTATACGAATACATCAGGCTGTCTATCAGTTGATACATTACATTTAACCATCACTTACGGAACACATAATACCGCATCACAAACAGCATGTGAAACTTATACGTGGAATGGTACTTCATACAATGCTTCCGGCGATTACACCTATGCTTATACAAATTCATCAGGCTGTCCATCGGTAGATACATTGCATTTAATCATTAATTACGGAACACATAATGCAACATCACAAACATCATGTATTTCTTATACGTGGAATGGTATTACTTACACTAGTTCAGGCAACTATTTATACAATTATGTAAATTCATCAGGCTGTTTTTCAACAGATACTTTACATCTTACCATTACAAATGGAACTCATCAATCAATAATTCAAAGCGCTTGTAACAACTTTTTTTGGAATGGGAACTCTTATTCCAATACTGGAATCTATATTTATAATTATACCGATGTTAATGGTTGTGCTTCTGCCGATACATTACATCTAACGATTTTTACGCCAACATCCAGTACAACTCAAGTTGTCATTTGTAACAGCCAACTTCCTTATATTTGGAATGGCCAATCATTAACAACATCTGGTTCTTACACAACTTTACTTGCTAATCAAAATGGATGCGATTCTTTAGCGACAATACAACTTACCATAAATCCCACTCCTCCGGCTCCCCAAGTAACCCCCAATCAGACTATTTGTCAATATGCAACAACTTTGCCTTTGTCTGCTTCGGGCACTTATCCGTTACTGTGGTATTCAAATCCTACCGGTGGCACAGGATCCACTGCTGCTCCAACACCTTCTTCTTCAATTTATGGCATCTCACATTATTATGTCAGTCAAATTAATGGCAATTGTGAAAGTCCAAGAAGTGAAATTATAATAAGAGTGGTAAACAAACCTGATTTAGGTGTTGATAAAGATTTACATATTTGTTTTGGAGAAACTATAAACCTTAATACCTATTTCAGTACTGGCAATATGACTGCAAGCTGGACAAGCAATAATACAATTGTTTCTAATCCCACGATTGTTTCAATGCCCGGTGAATATCAATTGGTGGTCATAAATTCATTTGGATGTCATGATACAGCTTTAATACAATTAACAGTACAACCTCAACTGAATGCCAACGCTGGCCCTGATGATAATGCCGTTTTTAATGAGCCGTATCAATTACATGGTAGCGGAGGTGTCAATTATGTTTGGTCGCCTGCCAATCCTTTAAATTTTGCAACTATAGCCAATCCTCTTGCAGTATTGACTGATGACACTGAATTTATACTTACAGTGACTGATGATTTTGGTTGTACCGACACAGATACCGTTTTCATCAAAGTATTTAAAGGGCCAACTTTTTATATCCCAAATGCATTCACGCCAAATGGAGATGGTGTAAATGACAACTTCAAGCCTACATATGTGGGCATTCAAAAGCTAGAATATTTCAGGATTTATGATCGATATGGTGTTTTGGTTTTCGAAACTAGTAGTATTGGCAAGGCTTGGGATGGGACTTACAAAAACATGAAACAAAACACAGGGAATTTTGTATATATCGTAAAAGGCATTGATAAAAATGGAAAAGAAAAAATTCTGAAAGGCAATGTGGTGCTGATCAGATAGTTCTCAAATTTTAAGCGTATATACCTAGAATCAATAGTTTTATTCACTCAAAATAAAATATTTTTTGAGCACTTACTTTTAATTTGCAAAAACTCACATTATTTTAGTTCATTCCAATTTGGTTTTATCATCAATTCAAAAATATATAGTTCAGCAGTCTAAAAATTGAAGTTGGTCTAAGTAAAAATACTTATTAGGCTTAGGTGTAATTAACTAAATAAACTTTATTGAAAAAGCGAATACCTATTGAATTCATATATTAGAATAATTTTGGAAATTCTTTTGAATTATATTTATTTATCAATTTGCAAAAATTACATTTTTAGCCCATAATTTTTGGCTATAATACCGATATTTTCAAATGTAATCTGTTTGGCTTCACTTCAAAGAACCATTACAGGTATTCATTCGCTATAGATTATGCAGCTAGCGTAAAAAGATTAAGTAATTAAAAAAGGAAATACAGAATCATATTCAAAGAATAATTTTTGATTGCTTAGAAAAGATTTAAAAATGAGAACAACAATTGTTAATTATAACAATAACAAGTGGACAGGTATTAATGACGACCTTTCTGAAAATAGTAAAGTCCAGCTTGTTATCGTATTTGCAGAAAGAGATTTATTGCAATCAGGAATAATTTTAAGCAAATTAAAATCCTTATATACTCAAGCAAAAATAATCAGCTGTTCCTCTGCAGGGGAGATTAACAATATTTCTGCTCAAGAAAATTCTGCAGTGTGTACGACCATAAGTTTTGATAGTACTCCTTTTAATTTGGTGGTTGATAACATAAAAAATCATAAGAACAGTTTTGAGCTTGGGGCAAATATTGTCAAAAAATTAACCATTCAGGACCTTAAATATATTTGGTTGGTTTCTGATGGTGGCTTGATAAATGGCGATGATATGATTAAAGGCATTCAGTCGGTTACCGGAAAAAATGTGATGATATCTGGCGGGCTTGCTGGAGATGGTATAAAATTCGAAAAAACATTAGTGGGATTGGATGAAAATGTTGCATCAGGTAATCTTGTGTTGATGGGATTGTATGGCAATAAAATAAAAGTGGGTTCGGGTTATCAGGGTGGATGGGATGTTTTTGGGCCTGAACGCATCATTACAAAATCAAAAGATAATGTATTGTATGAAATTGACCATGAAAACGCGTTGGATTTATACAAGAAATATCTTGGCAAATATGCGGATGAATTACCATCATCAGCATTGTTATTTCCATTAAGTATAAAATCAGAAAAGGATGATTTTTTTATTGTAAGAACTATTCTTTCCATTGATGAAAAAAATAAATCAATGACCTTTGCCGGTAATTTGCCTGAAGGTGCTACGGTTAGATTTATGAAATCGAATTTCGACAGACTTATCAATGCTGCTGCCGATGCTGCTGCTGATGCTGTTTTTGCAATGGGTGAAAATATTCCGGTAGATTTGGCATTACTGGTAAGTTGTGTCGGAAGAAAAATTGTGTTGTCAGAGAGAGTAGACGAAGAACTGGAGTCAGCCATGTACAATATTACTAAAGGAGCTTCGGTATCCGGATTTTTTTCATATGGTGAAATCGCACCTCAAAAAGATAAAAAAATAAGCCACCTTCACAATCAAACAATGACCGTAACCACATTTGCAGAATTACCTTAATCCGTATGTATCATAAACATTTAGAGCGGCAAATAAAAAAATATCTTGGAGAGGAACAAATCCAAGATGAACGCTTGCAGCAGTTAATGATTGCCGTTAGTAATTCTTATGTTAATTATGAACGAGACAGAGAATTGAATGAACATGCTTTTTCTGTCAATGAAGAAGAATACCAGTCTGTAAATAAAAAACTAAAATCACTTACCGAAGAACTAGAAAAAAAAGTAAGATTAAGAACCATTGAATTGGAAGAACTCGCTCAATTTCCCATGGAAAATCCAAATCCAATTTTCAGGGTTGATATTAAAGGTCAAATACTTTTTGCTAATCCTGTTGCCAAGGGAATAAAGAGTTTGGAATATGAAGGCATCAAATATACAATTCGTCAGTTTTTCGCTTCAAATATTAAATATGCCAATGAATCTGGTTCCTTTGATGTAGTTGTCAATACAAAACAATTCATATTTTTTTATAAAAACATTCACGGAAAAAATTACTACAATTTTTATGGAGCTGATGTAACGGAAAAGAATACACTAAGAACAAAAGCGCAGGAAAATTTCAACAGGCTTCGGAATTTTTTAGAATCTACAGATGATGCTTATTATATCATTTATGACAAACACAAAGAAAAGAACTTTATCACTTCAAGATGGAAGGATTTATTTGGATTTGATCAACTTACCTCAAAAAATTTATTTCTTGATAAAGGAAAGTGCATAACCAGTGAGCCATTACAAAAACATACAGACAGAATCAAAAATCTGAAAATTGGCGATCAGGTTTCGATACGTTACCAAGTCAAAAACAAAGCAACAGGAGAAAACTATTGGCTGTCGGAAGTGATTAATAAACAGTATGACATTACCCTTGATGATATTGTTGTCAGCGGAAGAATTACAGACATAACCAAAGAGCAAAATTACGCCATGCAGATACAGGAAAGCGAAGAGCGTTTCAGAAATCTGATTGATGCAGTACCTGTGATGATTTGGGTTTCCGATGAAAAAAATAAAGTGATTTATAGCAATCAAACGTCTAAAAAATTCTTAGGATTTGAAGTTGAGAAAATAAAAAAATCAAGAGAGTATATACAAAAAATTCATCCAGAAGATAGAAACTTTGTTATTGACAATTGGAATAAAAATATCAGCATTCAACGTTCATTTATTTCAGAATACAGGGTTAAAGATGCTAAAAATAAATACCATAATATTTTAGAAAATGGTGTCCCACGTTTTTATGCAGATGGGAAGTTTGCAGGTTACATCGGAGCGTTTTTTGATCTCACTTCAGAAAAAACATTTCAACAGAAATTATTGATTGAAAATCAGAAACTTGATTTGTTGACAAAAAATTCTCCCGATATTATTTTACTCACTGATACAGATGGTGTCATTGAATATGTTTCCCCAACAGCTCAACGAATCCTTGGATTTACTGAGAAAGAAATGCTTAACAAATCCATCAACAGATTTATTTGCACAGAATGTAAAAATCATCTTGAAAAATTTGACTGGTTGAAAAAAATCAATCAAAAAAATGAGAGAAAGTTTGAATTCAGGATGAACAAAAAAAATGGAGATCTTTTATGGATTGAATGCTTGTTGTCTCCTGTTAATTCTGGTAATGAAATGAAAATATTGATGCATAATAGGGATATTCATTCCATCAAAGCAGCAGAATTTATTTTAAAAGAAAATGAACAAAAATACCGTGGACTTTTTGAAAATATGGAGTTGGGCGTAATGGAGGTCGATCTAAATGAAAAAATAGTTTGGGTAAATGAATCTTTTGAAAAACTCACAGGCTTTTCCTTAAAATACCTCAAAGGAAAAAATGCAATGAAATTATTTTTACCCGATGAAGGAGCAAAGAAAATAATGTATTCAATTGGCAGTGACAGAAAAAGAAGAAACGATTCCATTTATGAAATAAGAATGAAAAAATCTAAAGGAGAATTTATTGATGTGGTCATCAGTGGTTCGCCAATCATAGATTTAAATGGGCAAGTAAAAGGCTCTGTTGGTATTCACTGGAATGTAACGGAAATCAGAAAAATGGAAAGAATGATAGAGGAAGAGAAATTATTGAGACAAAAAGATATCATGAAAGCCACTTTAAGCGCTGAAGAGCAACAGCGAGAAATCCTTGGAAATGAACTTCACGATGGAGTTGGTCATATTCTTACTTACACAAGTTTATTTTTACAAATGGCTGCTAATTCTGATAAAATTTCTCCTGCACTATTTAGTAAAGCTCATGAAAAAGTTGAACTGGCATTAAATGAAGTAAGAAGAATTTCAAGAAGTCTGGTTCCTCCTGCATTAATTGACCTTGGTTTGAAAGAAGCTATAATTGAATTATTCAATCAGTATGCCGACATAAAAGGGATGTCATTTGATATTATAACCAAAAATCATGATTTAATGGGTATTGAATTGAATGCACAACGTAATATTTACAGAGTTGTACAGGAGTTATTAAATAACACGATAAAACATGCTTCTGCAACACAAGTAAAATTATCTTTAAAAAGAAACACACAAAAACTTGTCTTACATTTTTACAATAATGGAAAAGTTTTTAATCCTATAAAAGTTAAAAAAGGAATTGGTTTAAAAAGTATTATGAATAGGGCTTACTTTTATAATGGCCTTGTGAATATAACATCAACAAAAGTTACCGGCACAAATTTTATAATTGAATTACCATTGAAAAATATATTAGAAAATGAATAAGAAAATATCAATAATTATTTTTGATGATCACAATCTCGTTGCAGAAATGTGGTCTGATCTCATCAATTCAGATGAAAGATTCACAGTTGCAGCTATCTGTAATGACACTAGTGAAAAATCATTAGAACTCGTAAAAACAAAAAGACCTGATGTCGTTATTATGGACATCAACATCCAGCCAACATCCGGCATTGATGCTACCAAATTGGTAAAAAAAGGCTCACCCGGTACAAAAGTCATTGGTGTATCCATGCACAATCAACCCTCTTTTGCCAAAAGAATGCTAAAAAATGGCGCTTTGGGCTACGTAACGAAAAGTAGCAACAAAACCGAAATGTTTGAAGCCATCCAATCCGTAATCGCAGGGAAAATTTATGTATGTAAAGAAATTCAGGAGAATTTAGCCAAACAAGTTTTTGAAGATGATGAAACTCCCGACATTAGTAAACTTTCTGAACGTGAAGTAGATGTACTAAAACTGATAAAAGATGGCTTGTCTTCCAAAGAAATTGCAGATAAACTGTTTCTATCTTCAAGAACAGTAGAAGTGCACCGCTCAAATATATTAAAAAAATTAAATTTAAAAAATACTGCAACTCTATTAAAATTTATACATAATTCTTCTTTGGATATATAGACAGATAAGCTGGATAGGCTGGATAAGCTGGATAGGCTGGATAAGATAGATAAGCTGGATAGGCTAGATAAGTTCAATATGTTTAAAAGTTTAAATCGCTGCGCTGTTTTAAAGTTTGTTCTGAGCGATCATTGCATTAAATACTGATTTTCAACCTTTTGAACCAATTGAACCTCCCAAATTTATTAAACAAATACCCTCACTAAGTGCATTCA
>CANHLV010000087.1 GCA_947461495.1 Chitinophagaceae bacterium | reverse complement strand
TGTCATTGCGGATGTTGACAGCAGTCTGCAAATCACAACGATGAATGAAATCAACAAACATCAATATGAAACTGACAATGATAATAATTTGTCTTTTGGTTTTATGAATACTGGAAAAGAAATTCATTTCATGTTTATTGAAAATGCTCAGGAAAAATCTTTGATAACGGATCATGCGCTTTCGGCAAATGGTAGCATCAGGAAATTTCCGGTCATCAGAAACGATCAGCATAACTATGAATTCATGCCCAAGCTAGGTAAACAGATTGGATCAAATTTGATGGTTATTCCTTTTTTGTACTTCAACAAAGTTGGATTTGCTATAATAGAATTTTAATTTCCTATGTTTGAATATCATTTTTTTAAGTTCAATTATTTAAGCAAATTTGCATACCACTATATTTCCAACTAATTATTACAATTGTGCTAGGCAACTTTAAAACAAATCTTCCATATAATAATGTTTTGTTGTTGATTTATGGATTGATGATTAAATGGCCAATGTTCATGAATCCTGACATGCCAGTCATTGCCAAACAGGATAGTTATTTATACAAAATCTGTATTGAATCACTCAATATCGCATTCAAAGGGAATAAAATGCTGTTTGCGGTATTGGCTTTTTTGTTGCTTTATATTCAGGCGCTTTTGTTAAATGAAGTAGTAAACAAGAATAAGCTTTACCCTAAGCCCAATCACCTAACAGCCATGTGTTATTTACTACTGACGTCTTTGTTTTCATATTGGTATGTGTTGAGCTCGTTAATGATTGTATCGACATTTCTTATTTTAATCATAGCAAGACTTTGCAAATTGCAGCATGTACAAGAAGCCAATAAAACATTTTACAATATCGGATTGATGCTAGGATTATCCATTTTAATTTATTCCCCCACCATTGTTTTTTTATTGTTGATCTTTTTTGGATTGAGCATTACCAGGGCATTCAGAATACCTGAGTGGATACTTGTGATTCTTGGTGTATTCACGCCAATCTATTTGCTTGGATCTGCTATTTTTTTAATAAGCAACAACGTCAAATTGTTGAATCCCATTTTAGGCGTTAGCATTCCAAAAATTTATTTTTCAATTTATGAATGGATAGCTTTGGCTATTATTTTCATTACAGCGTTTACTGGTTTCGTATTTATTCAACAAAATATGAGAAAATTATTGGTACAATCCCGCAAAAGCTGGATTATTTTCTATTTGTTTCTGTTATTTGCATTGCTATTGCCTTTTTTAAACATAGACTCAGAACTGATGTATTATTTTTTCTCACTAATTCCATTATCCGTAATCACAGCTTCGGCCTTTCTTTTTCCAGAAAGAAGATGGTTTTCTGTATTCTCACATTGGTCGCTTTTTATTTTAGCCATAATTATGGGATATTATTTTGTGATACATTAATTGGCATGATGTAAATTTGTGGCTCCTTACAATTAAAATATTAGAAATGAAATTTGGTGTAGTCGTTTTCCCGGGTTCAAACTGCGATAGAGATATGATAGAAGCTCTACAGCATGATTTGAATAAGGAAGTTATCACGCTTTGGCATAAAGACAAGGATGTTAGCATGTTTTCTACCGAAGATTGTATCGTTTTGCCGGGTGGGTTTAGTTATGGCGATTACCTAAGATGTGGTGCCATCGCACGTTTCAGTCCGATGATGCAATCTGTGATTGATTTTGCCAATAATGGTGGTAAAGTTCTTGGCGTTTGTAATGGATTTCAGATACTTTGCGAAAGTGGTTTGCTTCCAGGCGTGTTGCTGAAAAATGCCAACCAGCAGTTTGTATGTAAAAATGTGTTTTTGAAAGATATGTTGGAACCTTCTCAAAAGCCTTTGCAAATACCTATTGCACATGGAGAAGGCAGATATTTTGCAGAAAAATCGGTTCTCGATAAATTATATGCCAATAATCAAGTTATTTACAAGTATTGCAATGAAAATGGCGAGATTACTCCTGCAGCCAATCCGAATGGCACTACAGACAATATCGCCGGTATTTGCAATGAAAACAGAAATGTTTTTGGCATGATGCCTCATCCGGAAAGAGCCTGCAGCAAGAATTTGGCCAATCAGGACGGAAAAATTGTATTCAACTCTCTTTTTCAGTTGGATGCCGTGATGATTTAACATTTATAATTTCGAATAAAAATATTGAGTGTATATATTTACAATCGTTAAAAAAACAGCATGAAATACCCATAAGAGAAAGCCTCATAGCATACGGGGATTAGTATCTAGGGTATACATGTGACAATAACGAAAAATTAAAATAAACACATGAAAAAAATAGTTTTTGCATTAATCTTCATGTTCATCGTTAACATTGGATTTGCTCAAGTGGAAAATCCTGTTAGCTGGGTATTCTCCGCTACTAAAATTTCCGCAAAGCAATATGAACTTCACATGAGTGCAACTGTAGATGGGAATTGGCATATTTACTCACAGCAAGCAGGCGAGGGCCCCGAACCCACTAGTTTTACATTTGTAAAAAACCCACTGGTAAAACTGGATGGAAAAGTGAAAGAAGTAGGTAAACTGGAAAGTCTTTACGATCCTAATTTCAAATCAACACTTAAATTTTATAACGGAAAAGTTGATTTTGTGCAGAAAGTGAATGTTAAGTCTACAGCAAATACTGTAATCAAAGGTACTGTTGTATACATGGTTTGTAACGACAGAAGATGCCTACCTCCTAAAGAAATTCCTTTTTCCATCAAGCTGGAAAGTAAATAACTATTATTCAATTAAATCCCGAAATCAATCGGGATTTTTTATTTTTACAACATGAATGTATTTAAATCAATCCCGCTTCTTTTAATTGCTTTTTTATTTTCAATCATTACAAATGCACAAGACAGCACAACCATGTCTGTTTCCAGTGGAAGCTTGGATGTAGCTCCTATTGCCTGGACTGTGGGTTTTGAAAAACTAAATGATACTCAAATCAAGTTGTCGGTTAAAGGAGATATCCCCAAGACTTGGCACATATATGCAACGGATGTGGCTGAAGAATTAGCAGGCCCAGTTGTATTTATAGATGACTCAACTATAAGTGCAGAAAAATTGGTAATAAGTTCCAAAACAGCAAATATCAATGATGAAGTTTTTGAAAACAAACAAAAGCTCGTTTACCAAGATAGTCTTGTATTTACTCAATTGGTTACCTGTAATGGTATTTTCCCTGCTGCAATAAAAATACTATTGAAATATGAAGCCGCTAGTGGTAACAATTTTATCACTGATGAGCAGAAAATTAAAATAGTGATCAATCAAAGTGCATCAGCAGAAAAAACGTTTTCTATTTTGAAGCCTTCAATTGATATTAATAAACCACTAAGTCAATGTGGCGTTAATCAAAAACCGGAAGAAGATACCACGTCGAAAAGTTTGATGGGCATATTCTTTATTGGCTTTTTGGGCGGATTGATTGCATTGTTAACTCCTTGTGTGTTTCCGATGATTCCGTTAACGGTTTCATTTTTCACCAAGAAAGCACATTCAAAAAAAGAAGGCGTTTCGAATGCTTTTTTATATGGCTTTTTCATCTTCTTGATTTATGTGTTGCTGAGTTTGCCCTTTCATTTTTTAGATTCTATCAATCCTGAATTTTTAAATAACATTTCCACCAATGTATATCTAAATGTTGTTTTCTTTATTGTATTTGTATTTTTCGCTTTTTCATTTTTTGGGTTTTATGAAATTACATTGCCTGCAAGCATTTCATCCGGTGCAGATAGTAAAGCAGGTGTTGGAAACATTCTGGGAATTTTCTTTATGGCCTTGACTTTGGCGTTGGTTTCATTTTCTTGTACGGGTCCTATTTTAGGTTCTTTACTGGCGGGCTCTTTGGCGACAAATGGGGGAGCCATGCAACTTACTTTTGGTATGGGTGGTTTTGGACTGGCTTTGGCATTGCCTTTTGCGTTGTTTGCCATGTTCCCCAAATGGTTGCAATCCATGCCTAAATCCGGCGGTTGGTTAAATACAGTAAAAGTAGTTTTGGGTTTTCTCGAACTGGCATTGGCTTTTAAATTTTTATCTAACGCCGACTTGGTTAAACATTGGGGTATTCTAAAAAGAGAAATTTTTATCGGTGTTTGGATTATTGTAGGATTCTTATTGAGTTTATACATTTTAGGGAAGCTCAAATTCAAACATGATAACCCTAATCAAAATATTACAAAGGCTAGAAAAATATTAGGCTATTTTGTTTTGCTTTTCACATTGTATTTGATTCCGGGTGTTACGAATACCAAATGGGCCAATTTGAAATTAATCAGCGGTTTCCCGCCACCGTTATACTATAGTATTTATGAAAAAAAATCAGATTGTATTTTCAATTTGAGATGTACGAAAAATTACACAGAAGGATTGGAAATGGCAAAAGCAGAGAAAAAGCCTATTTTACTCGACTTTACCGGCTATGCCTGTGTGAATTGTAGAAGAACTGAAGAAAATATCTGGAGTGATGCTGATGTAAACAAAATGATGGTTGATCATTTCATTGTTGTTTCATTATATGTTGATGATAAAAAAGCCCTGCCCGTATCACAACAATTTACTTATAAAACAAAAGACGGTTCTAATAAAGAAATCGTTACTTATGGAGATTTATGGGCCACTTTTGAAACGGAAAATTTTGCTAATAACGCTCAGCCTTTATATGCGATCATCAACACTGATGAGGTTTTATTAAATCATCCTGTTGGTTATACGGATAGTAAAACAGATTATTTAGAGTGGTTGAAATGCGGCCTGGAAACATTCCAAAAAAAATAGCAACTCTCAATATCGAAATGAGAGTTGCTAAATGTGTTTATTGCTAAATAATTTAAATTAAAGTGCTATTTGTTTTTCGGTCATCATTTTGCGTAGGTTAATCAAACCATAACGCATTCTTCCCAAAGCAGTGTTGATGCTGCAGTTTGTCATGTCAGCGATTTCTTTAAAGCTTAAATCAGCATAGTGACGTAAGATGATTACTTCTTTTTGATCTTCAGGAAGCATATCTACCATTTTTCTAACACGGTCATGGCTTTGTCCGGCCATAATTTTTTGATCAGCACCAGCTTCTGAAAAGTTCAATACTTCGAAAATGTCATGATCATCGCTGGTTTTGATGCTTGGACTGCGTTTTACTTTTCTGAAATGATCTACACACATGTTGTGAGCGATACGCATTGCCCATGGTAAGAATTTACCTTCGTCTGTATAACGACCATTTCTTAAAGTGTCGATGATACGGATAAATACATCCTGGAAAATGTCTTCGGCTAAATACTTATCTTTTACTAATAAGTAAATAGACGTGAAAATTTTGTCTTTGTAACGCTCTACTAATACAGAAAGAGCATTTGCATTACCGTCCATGTAAGAACGTACTAATTGTTGATCGGTTAGAGTAGAAAGATTTTTCATGAGAACTACAGGTTTTGATTGGTTAAAGGATTTTGGTTTAATACTCCAAAAGAGAGAGAAATTTCGCGGAAGCTGCTTGTAGTAACTCATGGCGGCTTTTCACTTCGTTTGGATATTAGAATTCAAAAATAGAGTTAAAAATCACCATTCAAAATATTTTTAAAACATTTTTTGTGTAAAATCAAAAATAGAGTACTAGTGCTCAGAAAGCATACGTAGTTTTACGCAGTATATTTATCAACAAGGCTCAAAACAGCAGTAAAATCCGTATTCTTAGCCTATTTTCGCAGTATTATATGGGAACAGTAAAAGCAGGAAAACAGAAAACAGTGGCAATCATTAAGAATAATGATATTGTTATTCATGGTGCAAGAGTGCACAATTTGAAGAACATAACGGTAACGATACCACGAAATAAATTAGCAGTCGTTACAGGTGTATCCGGATCAGGAAAATCTTCATTAACTATCGATACTTTGTTTGCAGAAGGACAACGTCGTTATGCAGAAAGTTTGAGTGCTTATGCGCGCCAATTCATGCAGCGAATGAATAAGCCTGATGTAGATTATATTCATGGTTTATGTCCGGCTATTGCAATAGAACAAAAAGTTATTACCAGAACACCACGCAGTACTGTTGGCAGCATGACTGAAATTTATGATTACCTGCGTTTGTTATTTGCACGTGCAGGAAAAACAATTTCTCCTATCAGTGGCAACGAAGTAAAAAAAGACGATGTCGCTGATGTAGTGAATGCTATCAATAAACTTAACGATGGCGATAAGGTACTCATGCTGGTGAATTTTAAAATGAGTACCCATCGAGAAGTAAACGAAGAGTTGAATATTTTATTACAAAAAGGCTTCTCCAGAATTTATTTTAACAATACCATTTTACGAATCGAAGATTTGCTGAATGATGCTTCTAATGATATTTTCAAAAGCAAGAAATCAAAGAAAGAAGTGGCAACAGTATTTTTATTGATTGATAGAATAGTAAAGAAAGTATTTGATGAAGATGATTTACATCGTATCGCCGATTCTGTGAATACCGCTTTTTATGAAGGCGAAGGTTCGATGCAATTATTGGTTAATGATAAGTCCACCATTTCTTTCAGCAATAAATTTGAATTGGATGGTTTGGTTTTTGAAGAACCTGTTCCTAATTTATTTTCATTTAATAATCCTTTTGGCGCTTGTCCAACTTGCGAAGGATTTTCGCAGGTATTAGGTGTTGATCGTGATTTGGTGATTCCCAACATCAATCTAAGTTTGTATGAAGATGCAGTAGCTCCATGGAAAGGAGAAAAGCTAAGTATCTGGAAAGATGCCTTCATACGAGCAGCTAAGAGATTTGATTTCCCTGTTCATAAACCGATTGCTGATTTAAACAAAGCGCAATTAGATGCTTTGTGGAATGGTAATGAGCATGTGAATGGCATTAATGATTTCTTTAAGGAAGTAGAACAAAATTTATATAAAGTACAATACCGCGTCTTATTGAGCCGATATAGAGGCAGAACGTTATGTCCTGATTGTAATGGTTACCGCTTAAGAAAAGAAGCTTTATATATTAAAGTGGGCGGTAAGCATATCGGCGAACTCTGTGAATGGCCAGTTAAGGATTTAAAAGTGTGGTTTGATAAATTGAAATTGAGTGAATATGATAATCAAGTGGCTAAAAGAATTCTGATTGAAATCCATCATCGTTTAAAAACATTGATTGATGTAGGTTTGGG
>CANHLV010000086.1 GCA_947461495.1 Chitinophagaceae bacterium | reverse complement strand
TGTTTTGGCTTCTTCTACACCTACTTTTTTCAGACTCAAATTTTTTATTTTATCTGCATCATTCTCGCAACTGCATAAAAAAATGCAGCTTAAGATTACAACTGCATTTGGGAATTTATTATTAGAGAATTGTTTCATCTGAAATATGACAGAATATAGATTAATCGTAGTTTCTTTTCTGAAACCATCTTGCATTCATTGAAATACCAAAATTTATTCTAGTATAATTTTCTCTTAACCCAAAGGAATTATCATTTCCTCGGGCTCCAAATTCCATAGAAGTGTTTAGAGTTACATAATCACCTCTGCTTTGAATAAATCTTGGTGTGGTTAAAGGAAAGCTCGCACCCATAGTGAAAGCATAATTTACCCTTGGTGTTACTATCTTCACATATTCTTGATTATAGAAAAAGCCGGCTCTGTATTTTACATAATCACGATACCTGTTAGTAGCAGCATTCAATTTGGCAGGATAAAATTCTGCACCAGCTCTGATTAGAAATGTATTTTGAGTATTGTCAGATTGGCCATAATAACTATAATCTTTCCAGTTTGTCATTTCAAAATCAGCTCCAATAAGCCAGTTGTGATTTTTACTGTTGTAAGCAAAACCCACGCCATATGTAGCTGGTAAAACTACTTTACCGGGAACATCATTAGTAATAGAAACGCTGTCAATTCTTATGGTTCCGCCAGTGGCATCGTAGCCATAAGTTTCATTGATGGTATTTTGTTTGGCTGACAAATTTTGTTTTAAAGTGGCATAGGCACCAAGTCTGAGGGCTCCTGTTTGATTAATGTTCATTTTGTATTGTATTCCGGAAGTGAGGAATACGCCTCCAAAACGACTGGTAACTTCTGTATTACCTCTGTAATAAGCAATTGAATCATTAACTAAACTAAGTCTGGTACTATAATCTTTGTTCGCAAAAGTATATCCTGAACTTAATCCTATGCAAATTTCATTTCTATATTTACCCTTGCCAATTTTTCGGATCCCAGTACTAAAGTTTACTTGATTGACACCACCAGAGCCTTCATATAGTGTGTTGGCACTGTCAATATTGCTGATTCTATTATTTTCTTCAATTTTATAGCTGATTCGTGATACCGGCTTTAATCCAAAACTCATGCCCCAAGAAGTACCTTTTTTTTCCATTTTCGGACTTGATATTGGAAAGGCAAGTTGCAAATAAGACATTACTACGTTTGTAGATTTGTATTTATCTGTATTGCTGGTACTTTTCAAACCTCTGATATTCACTTCACCTCCCACATCAAATATAGTGTTCGAAAAATTCTTTGTGTTGGTCATGTTACCCAATGCAGCAGGATTGATTAAATTGATATTGAAAGGAGATCCTATTATGCCATAATCAGAATAAGCAGCGGCAAACCCTCCCATAGCTCTATTCACGATATTCTGTCCGGATAACAAATCTCCGACGCCATATCTGCTATAAGGTGAATTATCTTGTGCCTGAATATCAGCTAATGAAAAAGCAACACAAATGAGTAATAAAATTTTTCTAAGCATGTTAATGGTTAAGTTCGCTGAGCGCATACAATCCCTTGTATAAAAAATTAATGTCGGCAAATATCCTGCTTTTAAGTTGACTGGCAAAATAGGGCGCATCGCCTCCGGTTAAAACAGCGTTAAAGTTCCCATATTTTTCATTATATTTCTCAATGAACCCGTTGATTTCATTGGCTATTCCGAAGATTACTCCTGATTGAAGATTTGTTTTGGTATCGTAACCTATTAAAGGTAAATTTCTATCGGAACTGACCAAAGGCAGTTTTGCCGTGTAATCGTGCATAGCTTTAAATCGCATATCCATTCCAGGTGAAATGCTACCACCTAGAAATTGAGATGCTGTATTGATGAAATTGTAAGTTATACAGGTGCCTATTCCTATTATCAGATTGTTCTTTCCCGGAAATTCGGAACAGGCAGCGGCCATAAGGGCTAAACGGTCGGTACCAATAGTTTCAGATTTTCCTACCGCAATTGTAAAATTGAGTTTACTATTACTGCTTAGTTTATGAAAGTTGGTTTTTGTTGATAAATAGCTTTCAATTTCAGTATTATGATCTATAACTGAAGCCAAGATGGTTTTATTGGGATTATATTTTTGAACTACTGATGAAATAGTATCAAGGCTGTCGTTTTCAAAACTAACTTCTTCAATAAATGATCCATTTTTAAAGACACCTGCCTTTAAACGAGTATTACCAAAATCTAAACAAAGCGTTGTCATTTTTTATTTTTCACTATGAAGATAATCAAAGTTATTTTTTGCAATAATGAATGATTGAAGAATAAAAATTATTCAATCAAATAAATACCGGCTTACAGCTATATTTTTTCCAGCATAGAAATCACACCTTCTTTTTTCAAGATTAAATAACCAAGTCTATCGTTGCTGATGCCATCTTTTAGCTGATAACTAAAGCTGAATTCTTCATTAATCAGTTTTGTTTCGAAAAAATTAAAACTGATGTTGGTATGTTTTTTCAACCCCTCTCCTATTTCATAAAGATGAGTAGAAAGTATAAATATGGATTCAGGAATTTTTATCAACCCTTCAATTACTATATTGCTACATTTCATTGCATCTTCCACATTGGTGCCCTTAAATAATTCATCAATCAATATCAACCATTGCCGTCCGTCATTGATTTTTGAAATGGTGGATTTGATGCGTTGTACTTCATTATAAAAATAACTTTCCCCTTTTGAAAGATTATCCATGATGTTAATATTACTAAGCATGCCCTCAAACAAACTTATTTTCATCTCTAAAGCAGGGACGCCCATACCCAAATGAGCCAGATAAACAGCAGTCCCTATAGATTTTATAAACGTGCTTTTGCCTGCCATATTCGCACCTGTGAGAAACATGAAATTTTTTTCTTTATCCAATTGAATGTCATAAGGCACAGGGCTTTCTAACATTAAATGATAAAGTCCTTTTGCATAAATAAAAGGCAATTGGGTTATTTTTATTTCAGGAAAAACCAATTGATGTTTTTTCATTGCCATGGCCATTCCATACCAGGCGTCAATTTGAGCATGAATTTGCAATAACCTTTTTATCTGATGTTTGAATTTGTAAAGAAAAAAATAACCAGATTGCAGAATTTCTTTATTGGAGAAATCCTTTATTGTAGTTTTATCGCATATTTTTCTACACGCAGGATTATTCAATTCAGCTTTTAACTCTTTTAAAAGTTGTTGTAATGGGAAATCTTCCTTTTCATCAATTAGTAAATCAACAATTTTAGCAAGACCTTTTACGAAATCAAAAAAATGGGAAACTGAATATTTTATAAGTGAGAAATCCGGACTGTGAAGTATTTTATAAATATAAGATTGATATGTGCTTGCATCTTCAGGTATGGTATCAATATTACTGTCGTAAAATTTTTCAATCATTAAGATGGTTCCATTCGAAATTTGAGCAGGCCATTGATCTACAATTTTCAATATTGTACGGAGTGTTTGTTGCGTACCATCAATGTGTTCAACAGAATGGTGTGGAGTGGAGAGAATTTCTCTTAAACGTATTTCTCCATTGCTGGTTTGAGCAAAATTAAGTTTATCGAACAATGAATAATAATCATCTCTTCCAAAGATGTTCAGGTCATTCAATGTGGTGATATCAACTTCCATATTTATTCTCTATTGAATGCCAGTCTTTTTCCTTTAACGGCAGCGTTTATTATTCCGTTTTCAAAAACCATATTTCCATTGATCATTGTGCTCATTATCGAAGCGTTAAAAGTATGTCCTTCTAAAGGACTCCATCCACATTTGTAAAGCAGGTTATCTTTTGAAACAGTATATGGTTTGTTCAAATCAACCATGACCATGTCTGCAAAATAACCTTCTCTGATGTATCCTCTTTCTTTTATCTGAAAACAGTCAGCAACGGCATGAGACATTTTTTCGGCTACACGTTCTAGTGGTATTCTGCCATTTGCTGCGTATCCGAGCATCATTTGAAGTGAATGCTGTACCAACGGTAAACCGGAATGAGCAGTTTCATAAGGCGGCTCTTTTTCGCTAAGCAAATGAGGTGCATGGTCTGTAGCAATGATATCAAGTCTGTTATCAATCAAAGCATTCCATAAAGCTGCTTTGTTATGTGGTGCTTTGATGGCAGGATTACATTTTATCTGATATCCTAATGTGCTGTAATCATTCGAAGAAAAATACAAATGGTGTACACAAACTTCAGCTGTGATTCTTTTTTCTTTCAAAGGCATCATGTTTCCGAACAGTATCAGTTCTTTCTCTGTGCTGATATGCAATATGTGTAAGCGAGTGTTGTATTTTTGGGCCATTTTTACTGCTCTCAAAGATGATTCATAACAGGCACTCTCATCTCTGATGACCGGATGATCTGCAGGAGTCAGATTTGGCTTTATGGATTTTATTTTCTGATAATTATTTTTGATGATGTTTTCATCTTCACAATGAGTAGCAATCAGCATTTCAGATTCGCTGAATATTTTTTCCAAGGTGTTGAAATTATCTACCAACATATTGCCGGTACTACTTCCCATGAAAATTTTAACGCCACATATCTCATTCTTTCTTTTGTTGATTTTCAATACCTCTTCGGCATTTTCATTGCTGACACCCATGAAAAATGAGTAGTTTGCCGGAGAACTTTGTGATGCGATATTGTATTTTTCTTCTAGCAATTCCAAGGTTAATGCATTGGGAATGGTATTAGGCATTTCCATAAAACTGGTAACACCACCTGCTACCGCAGCCGTACTTTCAGTTCCTATAGTGGCTTTATGAGTTAAACCTGGCTCTCTGAAATGCACCTGATCATCAATCACACCAGGAAACAAATGTTTGCCCTCACCATTGATTTCCTTAACAGCTGATTTTAATGTGATTGACCGATCTATTCGTTCTATTCTTTCTCCTTCAACCAGCACGTCCATTGATTTTATTTCTCCCTCATTAACTACCGATATGTTCTTAAACAGGTATTTTTGCATAATTTCAAAATATTTATATTAACTGTAAATCCTGATGCAAATTATAAAAAACGTATTCAAATTTTTGATTTTTATTTTACCTCTTAAAATAACTGCACAAAGCACTTATATTCAGCAGGGCTCTAAAGATTATCATTTTATCGACAGAATGGAAATTAAGGAGGTTCATAACACTGATTTAAATTTTTCAACACTAAAACCTTTCAACCGAAAATATATACTGGAGGAGGCTTCATTGCTTGATGCAAAGGGAAATTTTTCATCCCTATCCAAAACAGATCAATACAATCTGCAAAGTCTTTACATGAATAACAATGAATGGTATTCTGGATCTCAAACTCCTTTTTTAAGTAAAAAGCCTGTTCTTAAAACTTTTTATAAAGACAAATCAAACGCATTTGAAGTAAATACCAAAGATTTTTTTCTGGCGGTGAATCCTGTGCTTCATTTCAGATTTGGTAAGGAAACGGATGCAGATAAAAATATTTACCTCAACTCAAGAGGAATTACTTTAAGAGCAAAAATTGCTAATAAAATCGGCTTTTCATCAACAATCATTGACAACCAGGAAAGGGGGCCTGTTTTCTTTCAACAAGAAGTGAATGAATTAAGAGCCGTTCCCGGAGTAGGATTTTATAAAGCTTTCAAAAATGATCCTTATGCACAGGATTATTTTGATGGAAGAGGTTATTTTACTTTTAATGCAACCAAATACATAGATTTTCAATTTGGATTTGATAAAAATTTCATCGGTAATGGATATAGAAGTCTTTTTCTGAGCGACTGGGGCAACAGCTACTTATTTGCTAAAATCAATACCCGAATCTGGAAATTCAATTACCAGAATTTATTTATGGAATTAATGCCCAGATATAAAGACATTGGTAATAATTTATTGAGAAAAAAATATGCAGCCATGCATCACTTAAGCATGAACGTTACCAAGTCTTTAAATATTGGATTGTTTGAAGGTGTAATGTTTGGGCGTTCTGATCATTTTGAATTCGAATACCTGAATCCTGTTATTTTTTACCGCCATGTAGAAGGTACGCTTGGTAGTCCTGATAATGCTGTTGCTGGACTGGATTTCAAATTAAATGCAAAAAAACACGTTCAGTTATATGGACAACTACTCTTAGATGAATTCATTTTATCAAAAATTAAAAATGACCCTTCCAACTGGGTAAACAAATTCGGAATACAACTCGGTGCAAAATATATAGACGCATTCGGTATCAACAACCTTGATTTGCAAGTGGAAATGAACAGGGTTCGTCCATTTACATATTCGCATTTTGACACTATCAATAACTACACACATTACAACCAGCCACTGGCACATCCGCTTGGTGCCAATTTTCAGGAATGGATTGGTATTGTAAAATACCAGCCCTTTCCAAAATGGAATTTTTACGCAAGAACCATTTATTATTACAAAGGCGTGGATACGGCTAATGCCAACTTTGGGGGGAATATTTTTAAAAGTTACCTTACCAGACTAACTGATGATGGTTTCAATATAGGAAGTGGAGACAAAGCCACTTGTTTGAATACGTTACTGAATATTTCCTATGAATTCAAGCAAAATCTTTTCTTTGAAGCTTCTATACAAAACCGCAATTACAAATTAAACTCAGGTTTTTCAAACAACAGTACGTCATTCAGCGCTGGAATTCGACTGAATATTTATAAAAGGGAATATGATTTTTAGTGGTAGGTACCAACGAAGGTCTCCATCCTGTTTCGTGAATGCTGACGAAGTTCTCAGACCGAGTCTTTTATGAGGTTTGAAAGTATAAGGGTTTAATTCGCTTCGCTGGTTTGGGAATGCGATGCTGACAAAGGTCCTCCGACCGAGTCTGAAGAGAAATTTAAGTGTTTAATTCGCTAGTTTGGTGGCTGATGAAGGTCTCCTTCCGAGTCACACAAAAAAATATCGTTCATTCAACTCTTATCTTTAGTTTTGCAAAAAAAATGAAAATGAAAAATCTGCTTTTTTTATTATTGTTAACAAGCCTAGTTTCTTTTGCTCAAGAACCTCAGTTTGTATGGAACACAGCCAACACAAAACCAAATCTAGATATCACATCTAAATTTTATGGTACTCTTTCTGATGGCATATATATCTACAACAATATTCCCCCTTCAGGAACTGAATTCAATCCATCAATTACTGTAGAATGTTTCAATGAAAAACTCGACAGAAATTTTAAAAAGAATATTACTGTTG
>CANHLV010000085.1 GCA_947461495.1 Chitinophagaceae bacterium | reverse complement strand
TTCAGGCATTTTTAGCCCATTGTTCTTCTTCGATTTGTTGGATATCCTGTTGAGCTCCAATGAAGAAATGCCTTTACTGTCTTTGCCAAAATCGAATGTTCCGTTTAAAATCGAAATCTCGTTACCAAGACTGAATGGTTTTTCTGTAACAGCAAATTTCTGAGTACTGATGGCCAATTGACGCATGTTCTTTTTAACCAACAACAACTGATAAGTTGCCTCAAAACTATCCAATGAAATTTTTAACTGAGCAGGGTATAAAATGCTTTTTTCAGGATTGCCAACTTCCAGTGAAATGTCAATTCCTGTCTTTGAATTTTCTTGTATGATATGACTTGTCCATTTGCCAATAAAAACTTCCTGAGCATGTAAATGGCTCATTAAAAAAAGAAAAGCAATTAATAAAGAAAATCGGTTCATCAGGTAAAAAAATATTGGTATTCAAAAACGTTATTTTCTCAGGCTCGCAATATAAAATTACTCAAATAATTCCAGTTTATTTTTAGGTCTTTTTTCCTCCTGCCATTTAAAATTTTTCAAATACTTTATCGCAGCAGGAATTTGGTTCATCGGATACAAAGTGCCATCCACATCGCTGATAAATTTAATTCTGTTGATTTCTTTATTGGTGAATATAATATCTATAACATCTCCTTTGCTTCGGTTTAAACCTATATAGGCACTGTCATCATCCTGAGGATAAAATATACTTTCAGCAGGTGATCCTTTAGTACGGATATAATCTATATTCCCATTTTTAAAATATCCATTTATTGTTTTCCCTGACATTTGATTGTATAGTCCATCATTTGTTTTATTTATGACCATCGCATTAAAAAACACCTTCAGTTGTTTTGCTTTTTGATGTTCAGTAGTCAAATAAATGGTGTCTCCGGTGAGTTGAGTATTATTGTTCCAGCAAATAGGGTTGCCAAATAATTTAAAGGCAGAGTCCACAGTAGAGTAGTGCAGACTATCGCTTACCGCTTGTAGTGAATCATTGAATATTCTTACATGGTGAAAGCCTATGAAATAACGAACCGTGTCTTGCGAATGTTTGTTGACATCAATAGCTAAAGGTTGTTGTAATGTATCTTTTGTTGTTCTTAATTTTTTATCTGTACTGTCTTTTACTCTTCTGCCAGAAAAAAGTGTATCAGCAGCAATGTATGTACTGTCATTATTTTGATATAAAATCATAACAGGTTTTCTAGTGGCTAAAAAACTACTGTTCTTTTTATCAATATGTATCTCGTTTCCCAAAACAATTACATTATTCGAACTGTCTACAAATTTTCCATTGCCATCAATTTGTATCATATCACTCTTTTCATCTATGGCGATTTTGTTGCCACTAATAAAACGAGTACTGTCTCGAAAAACTGTTTTGTCTAAAAATACAGCTTCTCCGGTCTGAAGATTGTAAGTCCCAGACTTCGTGTCAACGATACCGTTATCTGAAACAATGTGTGTTGGGGAAATAAAATATGCATTTTTAAAAGCAGTATTATACCTTAGGCTATCTGCTGTCATTTTATATTTGGGATCATTCAAATGAACATTCCTTTTAAAAAAAGCATCTTTTGTATCTGAATAATAAACGCCTTCCTCGCTGGTAAGCGTGGTTTTTTCGTTTACCACTTTGCCTCCATTTTTATAAGTAGCAATTCCTGTTTTTAAATTGTATTCAAGGTTGTTGGTAGTTAGTTTGGCTCTGCCATCAGTAAGCCTAACATCGTTTGAAAGATAAGCCATTTGTTCATTACCAACATACTTCAAATATTGAGCGTAAGTGTTTACAGTGTCTGCATCATTGATATGTACATTGCCGAAAACTTCGGCTATACCTGTTGATTTATCAAGTACTATACTGTCGCCTTCAAGAATGGTGTTTCCTTGTCTTACTTTAGCATTCCCGGCTAAGGTTTGCAAAACTGTTTCTTTACCAAGCGTAATTTGTCTGAGGTTTTTAGCACTGATGATTTCAATGGTTCTAATCGTATCTGTAGGTGCAATTGAAATTTGCTTTACCTGTGCTTGTAATGAAGTGCAAAAAAAAGAAGTCAAAGCGATAAAAATAATAAGTACCTGTTTTAATGCGTATTTATATGTTAATACAGTTTTGTTCATTGAAAGGGATGCCAGATTAGTAAAGTGGCTGATGTTATTTATTTATATATGGCGCATCTAAAGTATCGGGTAATGGAGTTTGAAGTGGTGCTTTTTTTTCTTTTTTTCCAAACATCGAAACGGAAACATAACGCTTTGGATGAACCCTGATGTCATCAAGTAAAACATTGATTTTATTGGCAGTGGCATTTAAGTTTTTGTATAATGAAGGATCGTTCATCAACAATCCTACAGAACCTTCTTTGCTATTTAATTTTTCAACAGTTTGTTTCAATGAGTTGATGGTAAGTTGTAAAGAGGTTAATGTTTTTTCCAGATCAAGTTGAGATAGGTGTGTAGCTGTAGTATTTAAACTATTGAGTATGCTATCAATTTTCTTGTTGTTGGCGTTAAGGTTACCTGTGAATTTTTCAGCATTAGTGAGAGTATTGGTAAGAGGCCCTTTTTTATCAAGAAGCATTTGAAGAGATGCCGTTGCATTATTCAAGTTTTCTAAAGTAGATGAAATGTTTTTCTTGTTATTATTGTCAAATAAACTATTCACGTTATTAAGTAATGAATCTATTGAATGCACAGATTGATTTACTGAATTGAGTATTGGGTCTACTTTGCTGTTAATGATACCTTCCATAAATCCTTCACTAGTGGATGTAAGCAGCGTGTCGCCATTTTTTAAATAGGTATTATTGTCGCCAAGCTTAATTTCCATTTTAGTTACCGTTAATGGATTAGGCGTGATGCTAGCCAATGAGTTTGAAGGGATGTTGATGTCTTTTTGAATTGAAATAACAACCAGGATTTCTTTTAAGTTTTTGTCATTTGAAATGTCACTTACTATGCCCACTTGTAGCCCGTTAATGATCACAGGGTTTGAAGTAGTGAGTCCTTGAATATTACTGTATTTCGCATAAATGGTCATGGTGTCTGAAAATATTTTTTTCCCTTTCAGAAAATTAAATCCAAGTACTAGGAGTGTAATGACAATTGCTCCAAGAACACCAACTTTTGTTTCGTTTGCTAGTTTCACTTTTCCAGATTATTTATAAATACAAGTTTATTTCCCGGAGTTGCTTCCGGTAGTATGGTTTGTGTTTTCAATTTGATTTTTGTAACGAATTATGGCAGCAGTAATGGTTTCAGCCAATTCCTGTTGACCTTTATCACTATTTAGATATCTTTCGTCTTCAGGATTATTGATGAATCCGGTTTCTATTAGAATTGCAGGCATATTTGTGGCCTGTAAAACCCAAATGCCTTTTTGCCTTTGGTTGACGCCTAATGCAGGCCTGCTGGTTTTGTCAACTTCTTCATTTACCAAGGTGGCCAGTCGGTCACTTTTTTCCTGATACCTTTTGGCATAAATCTGGGCTATTGCTCTGCCTTCAGGGGTATTAAAGTCGAAGTTATTGATTGTTGAATCTGCACCTGTTTCGATTTCATACTCTGCTTCATTCTGACCTTCCTCTTTCATTATGGCTTTTAACTTGTCACTTGTTTTGTGAGCAGCGAATATCCAAACGCTGGTGCCATTCCTTTCTAGCGGTAACTTGTAATATTCATAAACAGGCTCTACGGCTTTATAAGGAGTTGATATTTTTTTCTTCTTTTTACCTTTACCCTTATAAGTTATTTTATATCTTGTAACTGTTCTGGTTCCTGTTTGTCTTCTTCCTGTTCGCAATGGCCCGGAGTCTGCATGGATACAGATAAATAGGTCTCCTTTGTTTTCATTTGCAATATTGGCTTTTTCGATTGGACTTTGGTAAATATCATTTGTACGTGTTGGTATGATATTTAATTCCGGAAGTTGTTTTTTTAACTCATCAACTAATTTAAGGGAAATTCCAAGTGTGACATCTTTTTCGTTAGATCTGAGAGAATGTTCATATTGGCCAACAGCTCCATAGTCGTCTCCACCATGACCGGCATCAACTATGATGGTTTTTAATTTTTTGGTTTGTTGTGAGTAGCTGAAAAAAGGTACAGATAATACACATCCGAAAAATACATTAATTAGTAGAAGTTTCATAAATATGTAAGACTCAGGTTTTTTATATGGATTGTATTTGTATAAATATTCACAAATACATTATTCTAATATAGTTATTTTTGCTTCACTTTTATATGAAGCAACGCTACAAAGGTAAGGCAAAAACAATTTCATTTTGGCTGCAGACATTAATCCTATTATTGTTTGTCGGCTTTACTCATGCGGCTGAAAAATCATTTTTCACATCTGATGCCATCAATGAATGCTGTTTTTTTTACAATATTGAAAGTAATTCATTTGTTGATGATGATTTCCAAAAAAAAGTTAATCTTGATACCATCCCCGAAAAAACATTTTCAAACAATTTGAATTTAGTTAAAAATGATACGATTATTGTCGGATCAAATGATACACTAGCTTTCAGAAAATCAAAGGATAGTTTGACGGCACCTGTAAAGTATCATGCAGATGACTCCATGGTTTTTGATATTCCTATGAAAAAACTTTATCTATATGGTAAAAGTTCTAACGTAAAATATGCAGATAATGAACTAGGTGCTCCTTTTATTCAGTTTGACCAACAAACAAGTCTGGTTATGGCATATCTTGAAAAGGATTCTGCAGGCAAAGTGTTGTCTTATCCAACATTCAAACAAACTGATTTCAAATCCATCAGTGATACCATATTTTTTAATATGAAAACCGGGAAGGGGTTAACTAAAGGTACTTATACACAGCAGGGTGAAATGTTTGTTTATGGTGAAAAAATTAAAAAAGCCGAAGACAATGTTTTTTACGCTTTACATGGCAGATTCACGAGCTGTAATTTAGATACGCCGCATTTTGCTTTTGTAAGTAGTAAAGTAAAGCTCATCAACAAGAAAATGGCGTTTACCGGTCCTGTTCATCCTGAGATGGAAGGTGTTCCTTTACCTATAGTTCTGCCTTTTGGTATTTATCCATTGTCGCAAGGTCGTCATTCGGGTTTTATTGCGCCCAATTTTACAGCTAACCAGCAACTCGGTTTGGCCATGGAAGGAGTGGGGTATTATAAGATTTTGAACGATAACTGGGATGTGATAACAAGAGGAACACTCTATTCTTATGGAGGCTGGACCTTCAGTCTGAATCCAAGATATTTCAAAAAATATCGTTACCAGGGAAATTTTTCTTTAGATGTGCAACGATTTAAAACCGGATTTAAAGGCGATCCTGATTATAACTCTTCCAAAACTTTCAACATTCGTTGGACACATAGTGTTGATTCTAAAGCCAGACCTGGTGTTACTTTTAGTGCTAATGTAAATGCGGGAAGTAGTAAGTTTAATGGACAAGTGCCCAATAGTCCAACAAGAAATTTTACCAATCAGATGTCTTCTTCCATTACCTATTCAAAGTCATGGAAAAACAGACCTTACAATTTTTCCATGAGTGCCAATCATGACCAGAATACGATTTCAAGATTGATAAATATTCGTTTCCCTGATGTAAACTTCAATTTAAATACGTTGTATCCATTCAGAAGAAAAGAAGTTATTGGAGATTACAAATGGTATGAAAACATCGGAGTGGCTTTGAATACAAATGCAAGAAGTCTTTCATCTTTTTATGATACAGCAAAAAACATTTCTACACAATTATCAGATAATTTTAAATGGGGAGCAAGCCATAGTGTTCCTATCTCTTTGTCGTTGCCTTCATTGGGGCCTCTTCAAATTTCCCCTTCGGTAAGTTATCAAGAAAAATGGTATCAGGAAAAATTTATCAGACAATGGAATGATACAGAAAAAAAGGTTGATACCTTAATAAAAGATGGTTTTTACACTGCTAGAGATATGAGTTTTGGTATTGGAATGACGACAAGAATATTTGGAATGTTTGGATTTAAAAAGAATAGTAAGATACAGGCCATCCGTCATGAAATTAGGCCATCCATTGCTGCTAGTTACAAACCCAATATGAATGCATCCAGCTATTATTCTACTCAAGTTGATACTTCGGGTAGGGTTGGTCGTTATAGTTACTATGAAAGAAGTGTTTTTGGATCTTTTTCTGAAGGGAGATTTGGAGGATTGAGTTTTGGCATCGACAATGTCATGCAAATGAAAGTCAAGAACACAAAAGATACATCGGCAGGTACTAAAAAGGTTTCTATACTTGACGGTTTGAGTATCAATGGCAGCTATAATTTTCTGGCAGATTCATTTAGGTTGAGTAATTTATCATTATCTGCTAGAAGCAATCTTTTTGAAAAAATAAACATCACTGCCAATGCGCAATTTGATCCCTATCAATTAAATGCCCAAGGAAAAAGAGTAGACAAACTAATATGGAGTCAGAAGCCAGTTTCATTGGGAAGGTTAACCAGTGGTGGGATTTCAATGCAAAGTCGTTTTAGTGGTGGTGATAAATCCGGAAAGAAAACAAATCAATTCCAAAACAGCAGGTCTCAAAATATGAGCGGCATGCCGATGGATGAATACCAACAGGAAGCTGCCTATATCAGCAATAATCCCAATGAATTTGTAGATTTTTCTTCACCTTGGTCTGCTGATGTTTCGTATTCATTACGATTTTCAAGATTGCCTTCATCTATAAATCCGGGCTCTTTTACTACCAATTTCAATCAGGATTTTAACTGGAATGGCAATATCAGTTTGTCGCCAAAATGGAAAGTGGGTTTGTCCGGCTCATATAATATTACTCAAAAAGAACTGGGTTTGTTATCCATTAATTTATCCAGAGATTTACATTGCTGGCAGATGAATATCAATATGTCTCCTGTGGGTAAATATAGATTCTTTAGTATCAACATTAGTCCTAAGTCTTCAATGCTGAGGGATATTAAGGTGAATAGGACGAGGTATTTTTATGATTTGTAGCCCCCTCAATCCCCCAAAGGGGGACTTTGATTATGTTTTATTTAGGATGTTTTAATTGCTCATACTTAGTAAGCATAGAGTAATAATAAATTGTAATTAACTTTATTTTGAGGCCGCCCAGCAAAGCACAATCAAAGTCCCCCTTTGGGGGATTTAGGGGGCTAGTTCCTTCCACATCATCTCAAAAACTATCTTATTCAATTCCTTAGCGTCTACGCCTTGGGGTGATACCGGTGGAAGAAAGGTAAGGCTTAATG
>CANHLV010000084.1 GCA_947461495.1 Chitinophagaceae bacterium | reverse complement strand
TCATTGGCTCAAAGCTGGACTTTTTCAGCTGATAAAAAGTCTGTTGTTTTTCACTTGAGAAATGATGTTTATTTTCATGAAGACCCTTGCTTCCTTAAAACTCCAAAAAGAAATTTAGTTGCCGGAGATGTAGTGTATAGTCTGAGTAGAATCATTAATCCTTTAGTCGCCAGTCCGGGGGCTTGGATTTTTAATAACATCATTGATAGCGCTATGCCATTTGTGGCTTTAAATGATACTACATTTCAATTGAATTTGAAACACCCTTACAGTCCTATTCTAGGTGTATTGACCATGCAATATTGCTCAATCATTCCAAAAGAAGCGGTTGATTTTTATGGCGTCGATTTTAGAATGCATCCTGTTGGTACCGGCCCTTTTCAGTTTTTAGCTTGGAAAGAGGGTCAGGCATTAATACTAAAAAAAAATACCAACTATTTTGAAAAAGATGTAAATGGTAAAAGATTGCCTTATTTGGATGGAGTAGCCATTAGTTTTTTAAATAGCAAAACCTCGGAATTTCTTGAATTTCAACAAAATAAAATTGATTTTATTAATGATATTGATGCTTCTTGTAAAGATGAATTGCTTAACAGAAATGGATCGTTGAAATCCGACTGGAAACAAACTATAAACGTAGAAAAAAATCCATACTTGAATATTGAATACCTAGGAATTTTATCAGATACTGCAAGTGAAATCATGAAATCTTCACCACTAAAATTTAAAAAAATTAGACAAGCGATAAGCTATGGAATAGACCGAAAAAAAATGCTGTTTTATATGCGCAATTCAATAGGAATTCCTGCTACCAGTGGTTTTATTCCTGCTGGTTTGCCATCATTTGACAGCGTTATGTTAAAGGGGTATGATTATAATCCTGCTAAAGCAATTAGATTGTTAGAAGAAGCCGGCTTCAATGAATCAAATTCGTTGCCTGAAATAAAATTATATACGGTTCCTAATTATGCCAACTTGGCTACATTTATTTCAAACGAATTGAAACAGGTGGGCATAAAACTGACAATAGAAGTCGTTCAAAAAAGTTTATTGCTCGAACAAATGTCAAAATCTCAAATTTCTTTTTTTAGAGGCAGTTGGATTGCAGATTATCCTGATGAAATTAATTTTTTAGGTTTGTTTTACAGTAAAAATCCTGCTCCACCCAATTATACGAGATTTGTCAATAATGAATATGATCGATTATTTGAATTGGCGATGATTGAAAATAACGATTCATTAAAATTTGATATGTTCCAAAAAATGCAACAAATAATCATAGAAGAGTCTCCTGTAATTCCATTATGGTATGACATGAGTTTACGACTCTATCACAAAAATCTAAAGGGGTTCAAATCAAATGCATTGAATATGTTGGAATTGAGGAGAGTCATTAAAAATGTAAAATTTTGAATGTAAAATATCCAATGTAAAAGTTGTATTTAGGAGATAAAATTATCTTCCTCTCATGAAATCGACTTTTAATAAAATTCGTGCATTCTTGGTTATAAAAATACTTCATGAATCTTTGTGTTTGTGCCTTGGTGGCAAAAAATCAATTCCTGCATTCGTGGTTATAATACCACTTCGTGAACCTTGGTGTCTTATCGCCTTTGTGGCAAAAATCAATTCGTGAATTCGTGAGCCCCCTTAATCCCCCGAAGGGGGAATTATATCACTTTCTGAATTTAGCTTTCCCAATAAAACACAATCAACTTCCCCCTTGGGGGATTGAGGGGGCTAAAAAAAATGGCCACTCATCGAGTAGCCATTTTTAAAAACAACAAACATTATTTAGTTTTTCTGGATTTTTCTAATGAACTTATCTGTTGCAGTTGTTACTTCAAGGAGATAATTTCCTTTTGGTAACGTTCCGAAATCTTTCAGTACAACAATATTGTCGCCTTTTTGAACTGAAACATTGCGGTGTAGCAACTCCTTTCCTTCAAATGATAGCATTCTTACCCCTACATTTGCATCTGCAGCGCTGCTTAATGAAATCTTAATATCTGTGATGAACGGATTAGGATAAACATTGAAATTGTCAACATTCAAAGAGCCATTTACTTTTAGAGCTATGATTTTAGAGAAGGTATATTTACCATCATTATCAACAATACGTAATCTGTAATAAACAACTGTTGTGTTATTATTTAACGCATCTGTATAATCATAATTGTGAGTGATTGCAGTTGAGCCATTGCCTATAACTTTTCCTCTCATTTCAAAATGAACACCATCCATACTTCTTTCTACTTCAAAATGACTATTATTCAATTCAGAGATCGTCGTCCATCTGAGTACAGATAGGTTGTTATTGAATAAACTAGCAGTGAATGAAGTCATTTTAACCGGAGTAGGAGCGCCAGCTTCACCAATTACTGCAGTTCCATCGTCAGTAAACAAATCACCAACTACAGAATTTCCATAAATTCTTGCAGTGTTTACAATTGTTCCTGGTATAGCGCCTGCTTTTACTTTAAATCTTACGGCGTAGTTACTTGCAGCGCCTGAAGGTAATTCACCTCCGGTAGTTCCGGTAGCGCCAGTTCCGATAAAGAATTTTACATAGTTTCTGCTGCCAATGTTTCCTTTGAAGGCTTGGTCATTATCTGCAGCATCTGTTTTGAAACCCGTAGTTACACCTGGTGCATTCACGACTTCTAAACTGTTAGCCACGTAGGTTACATTGTTAGGCAGTGAGTCAACAATGAAAGTATTATAAGAAGAACCTACGCCTTGATTTGAACCTGATAATGTATAGGTCAACTCTTCTCCCGAATCAACATAGCCATTATTGTTCGCATCAGCTACAGTTTTATTAAGAACTACTGTAGGATCTTTTACTCTTATACAAAATGTAAATACACTTGGGAAATACATATCCGCTTCAGTTCCAAATTGGAAGTTGATACTAGTAGCATTTGGTGCAATATTATAACCTGTTCCAACATTCACCTGGTCAATATCAATTCCCATTTGATTACTATAATTAGGATTTTTTGTGGTAACAAAAGCGCCATTATTTGTAATACTTCCATTCCAGAAATTGGTAGAAGGGTTTACGGCGTTAGAAACTGTGGTGTTATTTATTTTGATAAAATCTCCGTCTGGATTTGAAGAGGAAGAACCTAAATTGGCATCTCCTTCCCAGGCCATCGTTCCCATAACCGCTTCATTAGCTAATAATGGTGTGCTGGGTACATTAAGTCCATTCAAAGTAATATTTAAATAAGCTGTATTTCCATTGCTATATACTTGTGCAAAGCCATCGTAAAGTCTGATACTGTTATAAGGTTGCGATAAGTTTTCGTATGCCACAACAATAGCCCAACCGCCATATTTACCACCTGAACTAGAAGATCCAGGTGTTACTGGTAAATCAGCAACGGTATAAGTACCGGCACCATTTGCATTTACAAAACTTGTAATATCAACAAATGACTGATATGATTTTTCAGATGATGAAATGGCAAACTGATCAACATTAATTGATGGAGTAGTAGCGTTGAAATAAGCGCCACTGGTACCTTTACGTATTTTTATCTTTCTTAACGTATCGGGATGTTCAGTAATTACAGAGTTATCAATTTTTCCTCCCCAATATAATCTTGCGAATTTGATCGTGTTACTACCTGATGGTAAAACTAAATCTGCCGAAGAGGAATTGGTGGTTGAAGAACTGTTGTCAATATCAATTTGCTGCATATTACTGCCATCATTACCATATTGACTGTAACCAATACCACCTACACCGTTGTTGGCATTGCTAGTTTGGTTCATCTTGGTTAAATTCACTGAGTTGTTTTCGACAATGTGTAAAATACCATTGCCAAACATTGTAGTACCACCTTTGAGGTTTTCAGAGTAAATCTGGCTGAAGGCACGGATAGAATTTTGAGCTGAAATACTCAGCGTTATTGCACTCAAAATTACAGCTAAGCTGATTTTTTTTGTAAAATTAGTAAGCATTTTCTGTTGTTTAATTGTTTTTGAAAATGGCTCACAGGAATGTAGGGAATAAAAATTAAGTCATTCTAAGGATAATAGATCGGTATAAAGATAGGCATTTAAAATTGGTAGACTGGAAATTCAGGGAAAATGGAGTAAGATTAGCCGTTTAAGCTTAATCGTTATGTAAAATTAAACAAAAAAAATCCAGATGCAAGTTTTTTTAGATTTTTTTTTAATCTAGTACCAAGAGTCCAGAATCCAGCCTATCCAATGACTCGGTCAAAAGACCGACGTCAGCAAAAGTATCCAGCCTATCCAGCTTATCTAGCTTATCTAGCTTATCCAATGACTCGTTCAAAAGACCGACGTCGGCAAAGCCTATCCAGCCCCTCCCTCCCTCAACAACATTTTAAATTCTTTCTTAAACTTTTCAATTTTAGGTCTAACAACAAACTGGCAATAAGGTACATGGTCGCCATTGGTGTTGAAATAATTTTGATGATACAATTCCGCTGGATAGAATATAACCATTGGTTCTATTTCCGTGACAATTGGTGTCGGATAAATTCCGGATTGGTCTAATTGTTGTTTATATGCACTGGCTATCTCGTGCTGAGTTTTATTGTGATAAAAAATGATACTTCTGTATTGAGTACCAATATCATTACCCTGACGATTAAGTGTTGTGGGGTCATGAGTTTTCCAGAATACTGCTAATAATTGGTCATAACTTACTGTATCAACGTCAAACTCAATTTGCAGACATTCCGCATGGCCTGTAGAGCCACTGCAAACTGTTTTGTAATCGGGGTTCTCCATTGCACCGCCACTATATCCACTGGTTACTTTTAATACACCATTTATTTGCTGAAACACGGCCTCTGTGCACCAAAAACATCCATTCCCAAATGTTGCTAATTCTGTTTGCATATACTTATTAATTAAATTGCTGCCTCAAACGACAAACATGTTTATTTTAAAAAAATCGAACCTAAAATTATTGATATTGTTTCAGTTATTATTTTTTTGTTCCTGCAACTTTAAAAATTCGAGTAAAATGCCTTTACAAAACCATGTTTTCAGATTGAAACCGGGAGATGACCTCAGAAAATCAATCCAACAATATGCCAATGACCATCATATCAAAGCGGGTTGGATGGTAACTTGTGCAGGAAGCCTAACAGAATATAATTTAAGATTTGCCAACCAATCAACACCTGCTTTCGGATCAGGTCATTTTGAAATTGTTAGTCTTACCGGAACAATTTCAGAAAATGGTTCTCATTTGCATATCAGCGTTAGTGATAGCACAGGAAAAACAATTGGAGGACATTTACTCGAGTGTTGCAAAATATATACAACTGCAGAAATTGTCATCCAAAGTTCGGATGAGCTTGAATTCACGAGAGAAAAGGATGGAACTACTCCTTGGGAGGAATTAAAAATTCAAAAAGTAAAAAACCAAAAGTAAAAATTAAAAATTCAAAATTCAAAATTCAAAAGTAAAAAGTAAAAATTTAAAAAACGCTTCATTTTTTTAATTTTTAATTTTACATTTTGACTTAGATATACACACATGAAATGTTTTCCCGAATCTGCTTTCACACAATTGGAATTTGACAAAATCAAAAACCTCATTGAATTACATTGTAGAAATGATGTTGCGAAGCAAAAAGTCAAGCATCTCAGAATACATACCAAATTGGAATACATACAAAGGGAATTGCAACAAACTTATGAATTTAAAATATTGTTGGATAGTGGTGTTTATTTCCCGAATGATTTTTCTACAAATATTGCTAAAGAGTTGAAATTATTATCTATTCCCGGTGCTACACTTTCTTCAGAACAATTCTTATTGATCAAAAAATTATCCGACAACACCGAAAATATTTTTAGATGGTTTAATGATGAAAGAAGAATCGCCAATCCTGAATTATCTAAAATCATAGAAGGTACTTATTTTGAGAAGACCATCAGATTGATGATTGATGAAGTACTTGATCAATATGGGGTTGTTAAGGATAATGCAAGTAAAGAATTGGCCGACATCAGAATGTCTTTGTACAGAAAGCGAAACGAATTAAGAAAAGTATTCGACAGGATTGTCAGCAAGTTGAATAAACAAGGTTATCTCGCCGATATAGAAGAAAGTTTCATGAACGGCAGGAGAGTACTCGCTGTTTTTGCAGAACAGAAAAGAATGATTAAAGGTATTCTTCATGCAGAAAGCGACAGTCGTAGAACGAGCTTTATCGAGCCAGAAGAAACTACAGGTTTGAATAATGAAATTTTTTCTTTGGAAAATGAGGAAGCTAAAGAAATACAAAGAATACTCAGACAATTAACTTCTCAATTATCTGTTTACGCGCCATTGTTAATAGGCTATTTTGAAATTTCAGGTGAATTCGATTTTGTAAATGCCAAAGCAAAATTCGCCAGAGATATATCAGCTGAATTGCCTGTAATCCGGGATAAAGCCATTGTAAAACTGATTAATGCAAGACACCCATTGTTATTGATGCACAATAACAAACTCAACAAGCCGACCATCCCAACAAATATCACATTGGATGCAGACAATCGAATATTGGTTATCAGTGGTCCAAATGCAGGAGGTAAAACCGTTACTTTAAAAACAACGGGATTACTGCAAATCATGATTCAATCCGGGTTACTCGTTCCTGTTAGTCCGGATAGCGAAATGGGCATTTTCAAACAACTCATGATTCACATTGGTGATACCCAAAGTATAGAATTTGAATTGAGTACTTATTCTGCGCACCTCATCAACATGAAATATTTCATTGAAAATGCAAACGGTAAAACCTTATTTTTTATAGATGAGTTGGGAAGTGGCAGTGATCCTAATTTAGGAGGCGCCTTTGCAGAAGTGATCATGGAGGAACTCGCCATGAAACATGCCATGGGAATTGTAACCACGCATTATCTTAACCTAAAAGTGATGGCCAATAAAGTAAAAGGTATTTACAATGGCGCCATGCAGTTTGATGAAAAAAACCTCAAGCCATTATATTTATTGAAAACAGGATCTCCAGGTAGTTCATACACATTTTCAATCGCCGAAAGAATTGGCATGGAAAAAAGGCTGATTCAAAGAGCCAGAAAATTAGCCGACGAAAATCATTATCAACTCGATCAATTACTGAATAAATCAGAGCAACAATGGCAGGAAATCAACAAAGAAAAATCCAAACTCAATAAGCTGTTGAAAGAAAATGAACAGCTAAAAAAAGAAATGCAAGTTTTCATCAATAAGGAACAACACCAACAGGAAGTAGAGAAACTTAAACTGATTAACAAGATTGCCGAAGACAAAATTATCTACCTCAAAGACATGGAACG
>CANHLV010000083.1 GCA_947461495.1 Chitinophagaceae bacterium | reverse complement strand
GAGCCATCGCCTAATAATCGCATAAACTGCGACTGGTCTTCCGGGGTGGTAATAACAAGAATCTCATGAATCCCCGCCAGCATCAAAGTGCTCAATGGATAATAAATCATCGGCTTGTCATATATGGGCATTAGCTGCTTGCTGATTCCCATTGTAATAGGATATAGTCTTGTTCCTGATCCACCTGCGAGAATTATTCCTTTCATTATTTTGGACGATTTTTTTAGTTTAGAATAGTTTAGAGGGTTTTGTAAGTTTAGATGGGCTTGGATATTTTAGATGTTACTTGTGATAACTGGTATTTTTTTAATTGCGCTATTTGATAAGTTGTCATTTCTATTTTGATTCTGCCTTCTTCCAAAATTTCATTTGAGATATAAGAAAGATCGTTTGAAATAATCAGTTGATTTAGTAATTCAATCGCACTGCTGTAAGCAAATGTATTAAAACGCGCTTGATCTTTTGCCGTAGCTCTTGCACAACCTTCCGATATGTTTGATGCAACAGAAATTGATGCTCGTCTCATCTGACTTGTTATTCCATAACGTTCTTCAACTGGAAAATTTGCTGTCACTTTATAAACCCAAAAAGCCAATTGCCTTGCGTTTTTCCAACATTCTAATTTTTCAAAAGAGTACACTTTCATAAGTCGTTCATTTGAAAATAAAATTAGAGACTATTAGTACAAAAGGAAAAGGAAATTACTGAAGTTTATTTAGTCAGAGAATAATTTTATTTAGTGTTTTACTACTTTACATAACAACTAAACCTTCTAAACCATCTAAACCTTCTAAACCTTCTAAACCATCTAAACCTTCTAAACCTTCTCCTCCTTCCTAAACCCTACCCCCCGTACATCCCTTCATAATACTTCTGATATTCGCCGCTGGTCACATTATTCAGCCATTCGCTGTTCGAAAGATACCAGTCGATTGTTTTGGAAAGTCCCTCTTCAAATTGCAATGAAGGCATCCAGCCGAGTTCGTTCTTTAATTTAGTGGCGTCTATCGCATATCTTAAATCATGTCCTGCTCGGTCGGTCACGTAGGTAATAAGCTGTTCGTTCGTGCCTGCAGGTCTGCCTAATTTAATATCCATCTGTTTGCAAAGCTCTTTCACCAATGCAATGTTTGTCCACTCATTATGACCGCCTATGTTGTAAGTTTCTCCGAGTTCTCCCTTATGAAAAATTGTATCAATAGCACGCACGTGGTCTTCAACATACAACCAGTCTCTTACATTTTCACCTTTACCATAAATAGGGAGTGGCTTGTTGTTGATGATATTGTGAATACATAAAGGAATCAGCTTTTCAGGGAAATGAAAAGGCCCGTAATTATTAGAGCAATTGGAAATTTTAACCGGTAACTGATACGTATGATAAAATGCTCTTACAAAATGATCTGAAGAAGCCTTTGAAGCTGAGTATGGACTTCTAGGATCATAAGAAGTTGACTCAGTGAAAAATCCTTCATCACCCAAAGAACCATATACTTCGTCTGTAGAAATGTGGTAGAAAATCTTTCCCTCCAACTTGCCTTTCCAAAATTCTTTGGCAGCATGTAATAATGTAACCGTTCCCAACACATTCGTTTTTACAAATGCCATAGGGTCTGTAATTGAGCGATCCACATGACTTTCCGCAGCGCAATGCAAAACTGCAGTGAACTGATGCTGATTGAAAAGTGTATTCAATAATTCAGCATCAGTAATATCTCCTTTTACGAAATGATAATTCGGTGCATTTTCAATATCTCGTAGATTTTCAAGATTGCCGGCATAAGTTAGCTTATCTAAATTGACAATTTTATACCCGGGATATTTTGTAACAAACAATCGTGTAAGATGCGAACCTATAAATCCCGCACCACCGGTAATTAAAATATTATGTTGACTGTTCATATTTTTTCATTAATGAATATGCAAAGAAAGGAAAAACGAAGCAGAATCAAGCGAAATAATATGACGTTTTGGCCAAGCAACACAAAGGTTTTATTTGAATTTTAAACTATCTTTCGCCTATATTTTATACCAAGATGTACAAAGGATTTATAAGTTGGACTGATTTTGTGCTGGTACCCTTGTACTTTCTCATTCTGTTTGTTTTCATTCTTTTCATTAAAAAAAATCATAAAGACAATATCCTGTACAAAAAGTACCTGATTAAAGGATTTGTTTTTAAAATGATTTGTACTGTTGCTTACTGTCTGCTCATCTATTTTTATTGGGGCGTGGGTGATTCAATGAACTATTTCAAAAATGCACTTTATGTAAAACAATTGATGCATACCGGTGTAGAAAATTACAGTCTTTTGCTTAAAGACTCAGATTATTTAAAAGATGTTTACAGTTTGGATGGTAGCAGTAACGAAGCGGGATGGCTATTGGAAAGAATAAGTTTCTTATTGGGCTATTTATCATTTTTCAGATTTCTGACCACAAGTATGTTGCTCGCTACTCTGGCCTATTCCGGTATGTTTAAAATGTTTGAAGCTTTTTGCAAACTCATGCCTGAATGGGACAATCGATTGGCTTGGGCGGTACTGTTTTTCCCAACCGTTACTTTTTATGGTTCAGGAATTTTAAAAGATACAGTCTGCTTTGCGGCCATGGGATGGATTGTTTATGGAATCGTGCAGATATTTCACATCAAAAAATTCAGACTTCGTTATTTGTTCATCATGATTTTGGCGGCGGCATTGATTGCCGTTTTCAAAGCATATATCATTGCAGCTTTCATGGTGCCTTTTATTGTTTTTTTGGTAATGTTGCTGGTTCGAAAAATTAAGATTGTTTTTTTTAGGAGATTATTTTTCCCTGTTGTCATTATTTTACTGATAGGATTGTACCAGATTAATGCAGCTGCCGTTGATAATTTACTCGGCCGATTTGCCATTGAAAAATTATTCGATAATATTAAGGAACAACAGCAATCATATTTGAGTTCGGAAGATTTCAGTGGCGGCTCTGTATTTAACATCGGGACCATAGAACCCACGCTCAGCGGATTTATCAGCAAAATGCCTGCTGGTATCAACGCCACTTTATTCAGGCCTTATATCTGGGAATCTAAAAATGTACTGATGATATTTGCCGGATTAGAAAACCTCATCTTATTGCTCCTCACCATCTGGATAATTTTTAAAACAGGTTTATTCAAATTCTTCAAAACCCTGTTTACGGATCCATATGTTTTTTTGTTTCTTGTATATACCTTTATTTTCTCAGCGATTATTGGTTTGTCAACTGCCAACTTTGGTACATTAGGAAGGTATCGCATACAAATCATTCCGTTTTATCTCGCAGGCATGTTTTACGTATGGTATTTGAAAAAGACTACAATCCCGAAAAAGCAACATGAAAAAACTGAATAATTTCACTGACATCAAAATGTTTGGCTCTTGACAGTGCTTTTGATTCAAACTGCTTTCTCAACTTTTCATCATCATACATTTTTCTCATAGAAGCCGCTAAATTAGCGACATCATTTACAGGTGTAAGAATACCATATTCAGCAATTTCATAACTGCTCTTAGCGGTATAATGAAGATCGGTACCCGGAGCTAGTAATTCTCTCGGACCAGATTTGCAATCAGTGGAAATGATAGGCTTTTCACAGGCCAAAGCTTCCAATAATACATTGGGAAATCCTTCTACATAAGAAGTAAGAATATAGCAATTGCTGCGCTTAACATATTTGAAAGGATTGTTATCAAACCCAGTAAAGATTACTTGATTCTTCATCCCTAAATCATTCACTTTCTTTTCCAGCTCTTCTCTTTGTGCACCAGAGCCTACAAGAATCAATTTAACCGGCAAATGCTTGATGATGAAAAAAGCATCAAGCATGAAATTGATATTTTTCTCCTTCCTGAAACCACCAACTGAAATAAAATAGAAGCAATTTTTTTCGAAATCAATATTGCAAGGCTCCATTGCCTGCTTTTGTATGGTAGCTACATCTAGTGGATTGTAAATAACCTGCATCGGCTTTCTAACATGAAAGTTTTCCTGCAAATCCTGTTTGGAAGCATATGAATTTACCAAAACTAAATCCGCTCTTTTATAAGAAAATGAAACCAGTTTCGTCGTAATCTTTCTGAAAAACCATGAGTTGGAAGCCAAAATCGTAGTTTGGTGCGTTCGCTCACACATGATGATTGTTCCCTTAAAACGCCATAATGTTCTCATCAAAGCATTGATATAACATGGGCGATTTAAAAATGTAACCGATGTTTTAATATTGTTTTTCTTACAATATTGGAAAACTCGATATGATAAATAAGGAAGTTTTAGAAATATTGACAACGGATTCTCATGCAATGGCTGACCTAAATCGAAAATCGGAATATTCTTTGGAATCTCATACTCTACTTGGTTATTATACATTGCCAGATGTATGTCAAATTCTGCATTGAGATGACGTAATAAATGAGACACTACCCTTTCTGCTCCTCCAAGTTCAAGCGAATTGATAAAAATTAGTAGTTTAGGCTTCGTCATTACTTAAGCAGATAGTTTTTGTTTTGGGTCTGCAAATATCTGCAAAAAAACTATATCAATTTTAATTGGTTGTAAAAACACTGAGGAATAATTTTTCCCATTTATCCATCATTGACTTTGTACTATACCTTTCTAATGTGAGTGACTGAATTTTTTTTCTATCAAATGGAATTGATGAGGCCTTATCTACTGCTGCAGCAAAAGCATCCAAATCATTTGGCGGCACAAGAATTCCATTTACTCCAGAATCTACAACTTCATTTATGCCGCCCGGTGCGTCAAAGCAAACAACCGGAATGCCAAGAGAATTGGCTTCTAAAAGCACGTTTGGAAATCCTTCATAATGCGACCCCATTAAAAACAAATCCGGCTCTGTAACTACACTATAAGGTGAAGAATGTGCGCCTGCAAACAAAACGTGCTTTTGAAGTTTCAAATCAATAGTCAATTGTTTTAATGAAGACATTAAAGGTCCGTCTCCAATAATTGTATATTGAAACGGTGTTGTTGTTTTTTGCAATGCACGAAGAATATTATCGATACCCTTTTCCTCGGATAATCGAGCTACGGTAATATAACTACGCGGTGATTGAATTTCACGTGGTTCAATCCAATGCTCAGGCAATACAACCGCATTATTGATGATGCTTGTCTTGGCTTCAGGTATGTGATAATGCATCAACAAATCCTGTTGCATAAATTTCGACTGACAAACGATGTGATCAAATTTGCGATAGCATAATTTAAGCAACTTGTCGAATAAGAAAGGAAACTTATTGCGACGTGTATTGATGCTTACAATACTGGATTCTCGGGCAATGAAGATTATTTTTTTAGGAAATAAAAACCTGAAAATAGCGAACAACAAATTAAGATGATTGGCGGTAGATAGTACAAGATCAGGTTTTTGTTCGCCTATAATTTTCTTTACATCAAACACAGCCTTACGTACATTTTTTTTATTTAGGTTAATGACTTTTACCGAATGATTCGTGACTTTATAAAATGGATTTTCATTGTTGATGATGACCAACGTGGTTTCAAATTTGCGATTGTTGATGTTATTGCAGATATTGAGGACATTACGTTCCAAGCCGCCACACTCAAGAGAGGGAACAGCAATCAACAATTTTATTTTATTTGAAGCCGGATTTTCCTGCATTGAAAATCAGATTTTTTTACTTTTTACCTATGTATACAAGGTTCGCATTTTTAGCTGTGCGAAATAGATTTTTCAATCTGTCAACTAACAAGTGCGCATAGCCGCTCCTGCCATACCATTGTATGTTGACACCTCTGCATATTTCTGGTCGGAATGAAAATTCATTCATCAATTTTCCTAAATTATTTTCATTCCAGCTCCTAATGTGTTGCATGTGATGAAAAGTAGCTCCACAATCAGCGCAATGAACATGTGTCTTTTCTAAATCTTCATCATTAGGTGTGGTAATTACAATAGTGCCACCGGGTTTTAATATTCTGTGGATTTCCTTGAGCGTTCCTTGAAGATAATTATCGGTTAGGTGTTCAATCGTTTCAATCAAAAATACCATATCGAAATAATTGTCTTCGTATACTGATGGCAGTGAAGTAATATGTTTACATCCCCTGAACATCTTTTTATCTTTATTTTTTTGGTCTGTTTCTTTTGCAGGATCTTCTGTGAAATCACAGGCATAGATTTCAGCATTAACATAGTCAGTTAGAAGATAATCCACCAAATAACCTTTGCCCGTTCCATAATCCAAAATCTTTCCTTTTATAGGTGAGATAGAATTTACCAATTTCAAAACAGCAGGGCCGGCCTGTTGGGTAAACCAGGTATTATCATAAGGCTTATAATTGTTCCTGAAATTCCAGAATTTTTCTACTTTCTCATCTGTCCATTCCAGCATATGTGGCTTATACTCATTACTCATTGATATCTTAATTTATCTGACTATTTAGAATGCTTGCAAAAATAAACTTATTCTGAATAGCGTTACTGCTGAATTTTATTGAACCCCGATTTGTGACGGTAAGAATAATAATTAAAGAATGCAATAAAGAAAACAATGATACAAAGATTTACCGCCATACCCTTCCCCTGAAAGAAATAAGCCAAACTAGCTGCACTCACCAGGTTAATCAGCACTACTGAAGAAATATTTCTCACTGCAGTCTTCTTTCTTCCCTGAATGATCAGCAATTGAAAATAAAAAGATCCAAATGGTGAAAACATAACGGCAATACTCATGATTCTCAAAATATCAACGGCATAATCAACATCCTGAATATTGTGCTTCCCACTTAAGAAACGAACAATCCATTCAGCTCCAAAAAACTGAGCTATTGCCAAAATGGTAAATCCAGCTGCAAAATAAACGCTGAGTTTTTTTACATTGTTTTCAAATCCTAATTGTGAAGTTTTATATAATTGAGTGAGGTGCGGATAAAATGTTCGGTTCGCAACTGAAGTGAGCATACTCAACGCACTATATATTTTTTCAGAAATGGCATAATAACCTACCATCAATGGATTGGTAAAATACTGAAGGATAAATAAGTTGATGGTTGAATACAAAGGCACCAAAATGATACTTGAAAATACATAGGCACTTTCTTTAAAAAAGACCATGGCAAACCTTTTAGGCGCAAATTTAAATTTCCAAGAAAAGCTTTTTAACAAAAGAAAAAAGCCGATGAGACCGGCAATGAAATTTCCAACCGAAACCGCAAAAACCGCCATTACAACATCATCTGTTTTTTTTACAAAAAAGATAATCAGCAAAAAAGAAACACATTTTGAAATAAAAGTCACTACTGTGATAGAACGCATTTTTTGTACCCCTTGAAAATACCAATCGGG
>CANHLV010000082.1 GCA_947461495.1 Chitinophagaceae bacterium | reverse complement strand
TTGCAAGCGTCAGCGCCACTATAAATTCAATCGTTGCTGTTTTATTGTTAGCTGGCTTAATTACTGTCAAGCAAAAAAATTATGAACTGCATAAAAAAATAATGATTACGGCTATTGTGTTGTCGGTATTGTTTTTACTAAGTTATATCGCACATCATTTATTTGCCGGAGAAACAAAATTTGGTGGCGAAGGCGCAATGAAAACGATATACTATTTGATTCTCTTCACGCACATTCCATTAGCAGGAATTGTTCTTCCTTTCATTTTATTTACGGCTTATCGTGCGTTGATTGGAGAATATGAGCAACATAAAAAACTCACTCGAATTACATGGCCAATTTGGTTTTATGTTGCGGTAACGGGAGTGATTGTGTATTGGATGATTAGTCCGTATTATATCTAGCCCCCTAAATCCCCCAAAGGGGGACTTTGATTGTGTTTTGTTCGATATCCAAGAATTGTTTACTTGAGAAAATGATGATTTCATTTCCGAAATACCACTTCTACCCCGAGGTGTCGGGGCAGGCTATTTTACATTGGCTATTTTACATTTTACATTTCCCTCTTGCCACTCAAATGCAAAAAGAACTACGAAGTTTTTTTATTTCCGGCATGAAAACCTCACCCTTTGGGGGATTGAGGGGGCTTCACCCCCGGATATTCTTTAAGCGCAACTTCCAAACAATCCATAGCTTGGTTGATGGCATCAACGCTGAGTACATAAGCCAATCTCACTTCGTTTTTCCCAAGACCTGGTGTGCTGTAAAATCCGGTAGCCGGTGCTAGCATTAGGGTTGCGCCATTATGAGAAAATGACTCGAGCAACCATTGACAAAATTTATCAGAATCGTCTATGGGTAACCGTGCCATGGCATAAAAAGCACCTCCTGGATTAGGACAGAATACACCTTCAATGGCATTAAGTCTTTTAACAATTGTGTCTCTTCTTAATTTATATTCTGCTTTTGTAGTGTCAAAATAATCATCAGGCAAGTCTACAGCAGCTTCGCCTAATATTTGTGCATAATATGGGGGGCTTAATCTTGCCTGAGCAAATTTCATAGCCGCATCGTGAACTTCTTTGTTTTTGGTAACAAAGGCGCCAATTCTTCCACCACAGGCGCTGTATCGCTTGCTAATGGTATCCATAAGAATGACATTATTTTCTGCCCCTTTCAATTGCATGGCACTAGTGTGTGTGCCTTCATAACAAAATTCTCTATAAGCTTCGTCGGCAAATAAAAACAGATTATGCTTGACTACAATTTCTTTAAGCGTTTCCATTTCGGCAGCGCTGTAAAGATAACCTGTTGGATTGTTAGGATTACATACTACAATCGCTTTGGTTTTTGGTGTAATGGCTTTTTCGAAATCTTCGATGGGAGGTAATGCAAACCCGGATTCAATCGAGCTTCGTATAGGCACAACAGTCACATCTGCCTGAATAGCAAAACCATTATAGTTGGCATAAAAAGGTTCGGGTACAATTACTTCGTCGCCTGCATCCATACAAGCCATAAATCCGAAGAGAATCGCTTCGCTGCCACCTGTGGTGATGATGATTTCGTGATAGTTGACGTCGATGTTGTTCTTTGCGTAATATTCAACAAGCTTTTTGCGGTAACTTTCATTACCTCCGCTATGACTGTATTCCAGTACTTTGAAATCTGCATTGCGAACTGCATCCAAACAAGTTTTTGGCGTTTCTATATCTGGCTGGCCGATATTCAGGTGAAATACTTTGATGCCTTTTTTCTTGGCTGCTTCTGCAAAAGGAACCAGTTTTCTGATTGGAGAAGAAGGCATTTCATGCCCGCGTTTGCTGATTGATAACATGCCGCAAAGATACAAGTCAAATTGAATTTAGGAATTTCAATTTCTTTCTTTTTTAAACCCGGATTTTGCAGTTGGAATCGTGATGAAAGGAAAAAAGGCAATAAAGACGGGTGTTTGAGCCGATATTTTGGACGAAAGCATAATGAATTATGTTGAGATCAAAATATCAAGCAAACGATTGTCTTTGCAGCATTTTTTTCTTGTAATAGATTTCAACTGCAAAATCCGGGTTAAAAAGGAGGATAAGTTGAATTATGCCTCAAAATAGCTGATGCCATGTTCTTTGAGAAAAGCCTTGATCGTGCTTACATGAATGCATTGTCCGAGATGGATAAAAGGGTAGTCAGATATTTTTTTGATCTTATTATTGATGTTGATTTCTTTTTCTTCAAGGTCAAAACCAAGATGCAAATGTTTGGTGCTGTATTGCATGCCACAAATGACGCCATTTTCGTCAAAAAGCGGACCACCGCTTTGGCCTCTTAATCCGGGTGTACTCATTTCTATTCCATAAATACCATTTTGTTGATCACCTAAAAATCTAGTAACCATGCCTTCAATGGGGAATATAGGTGAAAGATTGTTTCCGGTTTGAGTCCATTCTATTTCTTCAGCATTTTGATTGAATTTGAAATTATTGAATTCAGGAAAAGGGAAGCCTAACCTGCATAGAAATTTCCCTTGTTTAAGTTGAGTATCATCTTTAATGAATTTTGCACATTGACTGTATTTCAACTGTTCAAATCCATTGAATTTGATGACAGCAAGATCTAAGTGAGGATGAACCGTTATGGTGAAACTATCCATTTTGTCGACACAATCAACAAAATTGGTTTTTAATTCAGTTGTTATGTTTTCGTTGTAATTGTATTTCTGTTCTAGTGCAAGCAGGTTTTCAGCATAAGATTCCGTTTTGCTGAGATTATTTTTTTCAACTAAAAATGTTTTATGTTTTGAATTGATTTGATCTGCTGCAATAATCATTTCAGCTACATGTTTACAAGTTAGCGCATATCCTTCCATGTTGATAAAGAAAATTGTAGCAGAACCGGGTAGGATTTTAGTACTCTTGAAATTTCTGACGATACTGTGAATAGGTCTGGTGAAAGCTGAGACAGATTCTATGGCTGAAGAAAACATGTTATGTGGATTATATAAATAAAAGCCCTGCATAAGCAGGGCTTTTTAAGAAAAATAAAGTTATTAAATTATGGTTTTGCAGGTGTTGCAGTTTTAGTTTTTTTCGGTGTGGTTTTCTTTGCAGGCGCCACTTTAGAAGAAGAAGTGGTAGTTGTTGCAGGTGCAGCAGTAGTAGTAGCTGGAGCCGCTTGAACTGCTGCAGGTGCTGTAGCTGCTGCGTCTTCATTTTTTATTACTTCACCTTTGATAGTGATGCTTTTCATATCATCACAGCCTGCAAATTTAACAGTAAGGTGTTTTTCAAACATACCTAAATTTTTTGCATTATAGGTTGCTTTGATTGTACCTGTTTTTCCAGGTGCTATTTTGTCTTTAGTGTAATCACTTATTGTACAACCACAAGTTGGGTTGGCTTGTTCGATTAATAAATCTTCAGTTCCGATATTCAATACTTCAAATACAGCAGCAGTAGCATTATCTTGTTTCAATTTTCCTAAATCAATTGTTTCTGATTTTATTTTTGCAACATCATCAGATTTTTTTTGAGCGAAAATGCCAGTGGTTAGCGTTAATGCAACGATAGAGAATAGTAATTTTTTCATTTTTTAATTTTTTTGTTTATTAATAGATATTTAGAGTTTTAATCTTTTAAGTCGTTTAAAGAGGCGTTCGAAGGTGCACTTGCAGAAGGTGTTTTCCAAACTTCCCCTTTTATGGTAATCTGTTTTGTTTGATTGTCGTTGTAGGTTATTGTAATATTTTTAGTAAAAACACCCTCGGAAGCTGCATTGTAACCTACTTTAATTATGCTTGTTCCATCAGCGGGGATGTCTTTATCTTTTTCCCATTCAGGTGTAGTACATCCGCAACTTGCCTGAACATTAACCAGTTTCATGGCCGATTTACCAGTATTGATAATTTCAAAATTATGATGTACGGGCTTTCCTTGTGGGATTTTGCCGAAATCAAAACTTTCTTCTACTATCTTAAGCGAACTATCAATGACTGAAATAGGTTTTATTTCAGCACCGTTATTTTGAGCAAATATAAGAGTACCTGAAAGGCACAAATTAAGTACAAAAAATAATTTCTTCATCATCCGTATTGTCAAATAGAGTGTTAAAGATACAAAAAGCTTTTTGTGTAAGGTAATTTTTAAAGCCATTTGAATTTTTTTAACAAAAAAGTAAATAATAAACATTTGAAAAACCATTAAAAAAGAGGCGAAATTAGTTTTTCTGTTAGAAATTATTCATGTAAAACTCACTGAAAACATTATTTTTGGCACTTGTATTCAAATTCAGACAAATCAAGGGATAAACTTTACTAAAATCTTGCGCTTTAAGTAAAAAAAGCATGTCGATTTGATATAAATCATTTTTGGTATTCAATAACCAGGTTTTATGCAAACAAACAGTAATGACATCAACGAGCAAAACCAGCTCAGTTTTGATAACTTCAGAAATGAAATTTTAAAAGACTACAAAACTTGTTGTGAAAGCAGGGAAACCAGTTTGCTTGGCAGAAGGGAAGTTCTTACCGGTAAAGCAAAATTTGGGATTTTTGGTGATGGTAAAGAAGTGGCACAGGTTGCTATGGCAAAATTTTTTAAGCCTGGTGATTTTCGTTCCGGTTATTACCGTGATCAGACCTTCATGTTTTCAGCAGGGCTCAGCAATCCTGAACATTTTTTCTCTCAGTTATATGCTGATACAGATGTGAAGCATGATATTTCAAGTGCAGGCAGACAAATGAACGCTCATTTTGCCACCCAATTTGTTAATGAAAATGGGGACTGGCTTGAGTTGTCAACATTAAAAAATGTTTCTAGTGACATTGCTCCTACAGCTGGGCAAATGGTTAGAGCTTTAGGACTTGCTTTTGCTTCAAAAGTTTTCAGAAATGTAGAGCAGTTGCATTCAATGCATCAGTTGAGTGACAAAGGCAATGAAATTTGTTTTTGCACTATCGGTGATGCATCCACGAGCGAAGGACATTTTTGGGAAACGATGAATGCCGCAGGAGTATTGCAAGTACCGTTGGCAGTTTTTGTATGGGATGACGGATATGGCATTTCTGTTCCTAAAAAATACCAAACAACAAAATCATCGATTTCAGAATCGCTTTCCGGATTACAACAAACAGAAGGCACAAATGGTATCGATATTTATAAATTAAAAGGATGGGATTATGCAGGCATGTGTGAAGTATTGGAATCTGCCATCCGAAAAATCAGGGAAACGCATACGCCGGCTTTATTTCATATTGAAGAATTAACACAGCCGCAAGGTCATTCTACTTCGGGTAGTCATGAGCGTTATAAAACACCTGAAAGACTTGCATGGGAGAAAGAGTGGGATGGTATTGTTCAGTTTCGCCAATGGATAATTGAAAATTCGTTGGCAGAAGAAGGGGAACTTTTGGAAATTGAAACTGAAGCGGAAAAGCATGTTAAACATTGTAGAAATCAAGCCTGGACTAAATACCACCATCCGCTTAAAAATCAGGTTGAACAAGCTGTGGTTGTTCTTGAAACAGTGACTCATCTTCAAAATGGAATTACAGATATTATTTCTGAATTAAAGTCTCATCGCGAGCCTATGCGCAGGGATATTATGAAAGCTTTGTATCAGGCTATTCATATTTTAAATGATGTTCCAGATGACGCTGTAAATGATTTAAAAAATTACTACCAAAGTACAAAGCAAATTGGCGAACAATTATACGACACCTACTTGTATAATGATGGTCCAAAATCAGCAATGAAAGTGAAAGCTACAGATGCTGAATATGCGCCAGATGCCCCTGTGCTTAATGGCTATGAAATTTTGAACAATTATTTTGATCAACTGTTTGCATCTAATCCCAAGGTAGCTGCTTTTGGAGAAGACCTTGGTCATATAGGTGATGTAAATCAGGGATTCAGTGGCTTACAAGAGAAATATGGTCAGCAGCGTATATTCGATACCGGTATAAGAGAGTTGACCATTATGGGTCAGGGTATTGGAATGGCATTAAGAGGCTTACGACCTATTGCCGAAATACAATATCTTGATTATTTACTTTATGGATTACAACCATTGAGTGATGATGTATCAACTGTACATTACAGAACTGCGGGTCAGCAAAGTTGCCCTCTAATTGTACGTACAAGAGGCCACAGGCTTGAAGGCATTTGGCATAGCGGTTCTCCAATGGGAGTAATCATCAATGCGCTTAGGGGAATGTATGTATGTGTACCCCGCAATATGTCACAAGCCGCAGGTATGTACAATACACTATTGCAAAGTAATGATCCCGGTCTTGTCATTGAATGTCTGAACGGTTATCGTTTGAAAGAAACATTACCATCCAATCTTTTGAATTATACGGTTCCTTTGGGTGTTCCGGAAATTATAAAAGAAGGGGAGGATATTACTATTGTAAGTTATGGTTCAACAATTAGGATAGTTCAGGAAGCAGCAGAGCGTTTAATCGCATCGGGAATTTCATGCGAAATCGTAGACGTTCAGACCTTATTGCCTTTTGATATCAACCACAAGATTGCAGACTCATTGAAAAAAACCAACAGAATATTATTTGTGGATGAAGATGTGCCGGGTGGTGCTGCTGCTTACATGTATAATAAAGTTATGGAAGAACAAAATGGTTATCGCTTGTTGGATGTGGCACCAAGAACATTGACAGGAAAAGCCCATCGGCCGGCTTATGGAAGCGACGGAGACTATTTTTCAAAACCTAATAGTGAAGATGTGATGAGAGTGGTAAAAGAAATGATGGCAGAATGATTTTTTAAAATAATCATAAAAAAAACCATCGTTAAAACGATGGTTTTTTCATTTATGTTCATTCAATTCGTGAATTCGTGGTTATTCAATGAAATTATTTCAGATTATGATAAACTTTTTGAACGTCATCATCTTGTTCTAATTTATCTACCATTTTTAAAACGTCCTGAGCTTCTTCTTCGCCCAATTCTACTGTGGTAGTAGGGATTCGTGTAAGCTCTGCCGTTATCACTTCAATTCCTTTTTCTTCGAGTGCTTTACTCATGTTTCCAAATTCGTTGAAAGCAGTTCTGATGATAATATTTCCTTCAGCATCTTCACCGATTTCTTCCAAACCAAAATCGATTAATTCCAGTTCAAGATCATCGACATTCAATCCTGCATTTTTTACTTTAAATTCTCCCATTCTATTAAAAGTAAATGCCACACTACCACTGGTTCCTAAAGCACCATTTCCTTTTGTGAAATGCATTCTGACATTGGCAACCGTTCTAGTAGGATTATCTGTAGCAGTTTCAACCATTACAGCTACACCATGAGGTGCATAGCCTTCATAAACGAGTTCTTCATAATTAGAAGTGTCTTTTCCTGTAGCTCTTTTGATAGCTGCTTCCACTCTGTCTTTAGGCATATTACATGCCTTTGCATTGAT
>CANHLV010000081.1 GCA_947461495.1 Chitinophagaceae bacterium | reverse complement strand
AAGAAAGTAAAAATAAGAAATAAGGAATTAGCAATTATCTTCTTGAAACTAACTTTTTGATATTAAAAATATCTCTGTGTTAACTCTATATACTCTCTTCTCCGCGGTAAAACAATTCGTGAATTCGTGGCGGCAATCTTACCCACCGAAGGTGGAGTTAATTCGTGAAATCAACTTTGCTTCTTTGTTCCCTTGCGAGCATTGCGTGAAACTAATTCGTGCTTACCCCAACAAAACACAATCAGCTTCCCCCTTGGGGGATTGAGGGGGCTCCCATCACCATCCTAATCTCCCCATATCCAATCTCTTCCGGTAAATTTTCTTTCAACGTTTTTGCACTGGTATTACCATGTATGGCAATAGCCTTTTGAATTTTATTGATTTTTTCTTCAGATAATAATTCATGTAAATCTATTTCTCCCGTTGCAATGAAATGTGATAAGTGCGTTTCAACCGTACCGTTAGTAATGTTTCTTTCCAATGCAATTTCTGCTATAGACTTGCCAGATTTGAATAGCTGATAACTAATGGTTTTGGTATCTACTTTTGTTGTAGCTTTTGTTGTTGACTTTGTTTCAGTTTTTTTTCTGGTCGTTTTTGTTTTTTCGGTTTTTATTCCAATAGTAGATTGCAAATCATGTACCTCACAATATTCACAAATTATATCCAGGAATTCCTGTCCGTATTGCCTGCTCTTTACCGGCCCGAAACCTGAAATCAAATTCAGTTGGGCAATGGTCTGTGGCAAATACAACGCCATTTCTTCTAGCGTGGCAGATTTTGCAATTAAATAAACAGGCTGATTTTTTTCTTTACAAATTTCATCTCGTTTTTTCTTGAGTAATTTGTAAAGAGTAGGGTGGGCGATGTCTGTTTTTTCAACTGTTGAGTTGCCTGAATAAATATTTATCTGAAGTGCTGATTTCTTAAACGCTTTTTTGATTTGCAGATGTTCATCAATGTCAAATCCATTTAAGTTTCCTTTCAGCATTTGAAATTTGAAATTCAATTCATCATACAAACGTTGCATTTGTTTGTACAAGTCATTCGCCAATGTTTTACTGTCTGTTTCAATGGATATTTTTTCTATACCGATTTTTATTTTTTCAACTTCAACTTTGAAATGGTGTGCAGCTGCTTTAATTCTGGATTGCAGCATTTCATTTTTCTCGGGGAATATTTCAGCATTGAGTAAATCATTTAATTGCGATTCAAATTTAACTGCAGTTTGGTTGATACTTATAATAAGCTGTTGAATGCTTTCAAATACTGAAGCAGCTTGAGCATTAAATGAATCTTTTTCTTTGGTAATAAAATTTAAAATTTCTTTAGCATGATCACGAATGGAAGTAAAATCAAATAATTCTTTTATCTGCTCGGATTGGTATTTAATTTTAGCTGTTTTTAATAATTGAATTTGAACATCAATTGATTTTTTAGAATTCGAAAAATCAACAATTCGCTGATCGCTTTTCAGACTTTGATTTGTAATTCTACTACGTAACACCATACCTTCCAAATTGGTGCATCTGCTCAACGCAACATACACTTGCCCTGCGGCAAAAGCATCACCCGCATCAATTACAGCCCTTTCAAATGTCAATCCCTGACTTTTATGAATGGTTATCGCCCACGCGAGTCTTAGTGGGTATTGAGTGAAAGAGCCGATTTCGTTTTCTTCAACTTGATTGCTGGTCTTGTCAACTGAATATTTAATGTTCTTCCATTTTTCTTTCGACACTTCAATATGCAAATCATCACCTTTGCAACTGACTATTATTTTATCTTCTTCTATTTTTTCAACAATACCAATCTTTCCATTGAAATATCGTCTTATTTTTTCAGTATCGTTTTTGATGAACATAACTTGAGCGCCCACTTTTAATTTCAATGCAACTTCTGCAGGATATGATTTTTCCGAAAACTCACCTTCTATTGCTGCAGTAAATACATTTTCTTTTGCAGAAATTTCTTGTAAAGCTTTTGTATTGATGGCATCTGCTTTATGGTTATGTGTAGTTAAAGTGATGTAATTATCTGATTTCAACGGCTCGAAAACTGGATTGTATCGCTGGTGTAATAATTCATAACCTTCTTGGTCCATTTCATTATTGCGAACTTGATTCAAAACATTGATAAAGGCGGGATCGTTTTGTCGGTATATTTTTTCCAAAGTAACAAACATCGCCGGTTCAGATTCCATAACCTGACTATTAAAAAAATACTGGCTTTTATAATAAGGAGAAAGTAACTGCCATTCTTCATCTTTTACAACAGGAGGCAGCTGGTACATGTCTCCAATAAATAATACCTGTACACCTCCAAATGCTTTTGAGTATTGATTTCTCACATGTCTTAAAACCGTATCTATTGCATCCAGTAAATCACATCTCACCATACTGATTTCATCAATAATCAGCAGGTCCAGATTCCGCATCACTTCTCTTCTTTCGGAGTTGATCTTCAATTTGCTCAACAAGCTATTTTTGTCATTTACACTTTCATCGCCATTAAACATACGCGTTGCTGGAATAAATGGATTGAAGGGCAATTGAAAAAAAGAATGTATGGTAGTACCACCAGCATTCATCGCCGCAACGCCGGTAGGAGCGACAATGGCAGTGTTTTTTTTGATTTGCTCTTTACAATATTTAAGAAATGTAGTTTTACCGGTACCCGCTTTTCCGGTTAGAAAAATATTGGCATTTGTATATTGAACAAAATCAGAAGCAAGTTTAAAAGAGTCGGAGTATTCCATATGTGTTGATTCAAAGTTTTCAAAATTACGAATACCGGATTCAATAAGGCTGTTTATTTCACGTTGTTTTCAGGAGGTTTTTCTTTAAGTAAGTTCAATAAGTTCAGAAGGTTTAATAAGTTCAAAATGTGGTTGTGGAAAATTGTGCCTATGTTGGTGTTTTCACCAACATTTTAGGGAGTTGTTGTTTTCACCAACATATTTGGGAAGGATGAAATTTTGTTGGTCAAAAGACCAACATAGGCATTAAAAAGGCCAAAGCGTTCAAAACTTATGCTCGACTCTAGACATATTTGAATTTAGCCCACCGTTTCAACGGTGGGCGTCAAGCAAAAATCAAAAACGTATTAAATCTTCGAAACCTACTAGACTTCTTAAACCTTTTGAACTTATTGAACCTCCTGAACCTTTGGAACCTTTTAAACAGGATTCATAAAAAAATCCCCCGACTTTCGTCAGAGGATTTTTTATAATTAGATATAATAATCGAAATTAGAAATCTCTGTTATATCCACCGCCGCCGCCGCTGCGATTTCCACCACCACCGTAGCCACCGCCACGACTTCCGCCGCCGCCGCCATAGCCGCCACGACTTCCGCCGCCACCGCCACGACTTCCGCCGCCGTAACCACCACCGCCACTTGGACGCTTTTTGTATTCGCCTTCTTGACGTGGTTGTGATTCGTTAACGATTAACTTACGACCTTGTACTTCTGTTTCGTTTAAGTTAGCGATTGCAGTACGAGCTGCTTCATCGTCTTCCATTTCAACGAAACCGAAACCTTTGCTACGGCCGTTCATTTTGTCTTTTAAGATTTTACCACTAGTAACTGTACCGTACTGTGTAAATAGATTCGTTAAATCTTCGTCAGTCATAGACCAGCTAAGATTTCCAACATAAATGTTCATTGTAAAAACTGTTTAAAAAAATTAATAAAAATTGAATGATTAAGGCTGTTACAATGAACTGAAATCACAAGTAAAATTTACCGATTCAGCCATAAATAAAAAAACTTAAACCATTTCTACCTCATAAAGATAATATAAACATTTTGAAACTTCACTATGTTTTTCAAAAAAAATTGCAGATAAAAAAAAACCACCTCGAAAAAGGTGGTTTAATTTAATAAAAGTTCAAATTATTCTGATACAACTTCAAATTCTACTTCAGTTTCGTTTCCGTTACCAAAGTCGATTTTTGCTTTAAAGCTGCCCAATTCTTTAACTTCATCAATGATTTGAATACGACGACGATCGATTTCATATCCTTTTTGTTCTTTGATAGCACGAGCAATCTGTACAGAAGTAACGCTACCGAAGATTTTGCCACTAGTACCGGTTTTAGCACCAATTCTAAGCGCACCTTCTTTCAAAACAGCGATTACATTGTTGATTTCAGCTAACAACTTAGCCTCTTTCTTAGCTTGTTGTTTCAAGCGCTCATTCAATTGCTTAAGATTGCTTGGGCTTGCTTCAACTGCCATTTTTTGAGGGATAAGATAGTTACGTCCGTATCCGTTTTTTACGGTTACCAGTTCATTGGCTCCGCCAAGATTGTTTACATCTTGAATTAAAATTACCTGCATGATAATTGCATTTTTACCCAATCTTTTGTATCAGACTTTCTCCCGAATGTTCGAGATTAGGGTGGTGAAAAAATAGTTTATTTCAAAAGATCTGTTACGTAAGGAAGTATCGCCATTTGACGAGCTTTCTTTACGGCTTCACTTACTTTACGCTGAAACTTCAAAGAGTTTCCGGTAATACGACGAGGTAATAATTTACCTTGTTCATTCAAAAACTTTTTCAAAAAATCTGCATCCTTATAATCAATATAACGGATACCCATTTTTTTAAAGCGACAATATTTCTTTGGACGCTTTTCGGCTTTAATCGCCGTTAAGTACTTGATTTCATTAGCTTTTGCCATGATTTATGCCCCCGCTTTTTCTGTTGATGAATGTTGTACACCACTTCTCTTTCTTTCATTATACCCGACGGCGTATTTATCGAGTACAGTAAACATGTGACGCATTACACTCTCGTCACGTAAAAGTTGAATTTTCAACTTTTCATTGAAGCTGGTTGGCGCGCTGTATTCCATTACCCAATAAAGACCTGTAGTCTTTTTGGCAATTGGATACGCCAGTGATTTTAGTCCCCAGGGATTGGTGTGCGCTACAGAACCGCCGTTTTCTTTAACAAGCGTTTCGTATTTTTTCTGAGCAGATTTGAAATCTTCTTCAGATAGCACAGGGGTAAAAATCACCATCAATTCGTAGTTGCTCATTTTCCCTGATTTTAGTTTTTAAAAAAATTGTTTATTCCCGAATTTGTTTCGGGGGTGCAAATGTAGGGATTATTGTTGAAGGTCGGGAGTTTTTTGGGGATTATTTTTGTGCCTCAGTTGGTCTTTTATGCCTCAGTTGGTCTTTTGACCAACTGAGAATTTCCTAGTTCTTTTGCCCCTAGTTCGTCTTATGACCAACAGAAAAAAGGTTTAATGTTTCTCAGTTGGTCAAAAGACCAACAGAGGCATAGAAAAAAAGCCCATAATATCAAAACTCCACTCTATAAATCGGGTAACGCATATGAACCTTCTCATAATATGGCGAATGCTTGTAAATAAAATCCAATATTTGATGAGAATCTTTTGCAAACTCGGGGGATTCCTTCTTTTTCTCTGCTAATGCGGCTTGCAAGATAGTGTCCTTTTTTAGAAATTCTGCAGCCAAATCCTCCCAGCGGTAATCACTGTAGCCTTCTTTTTGCTGCAAAATGCCATCGAAAAAATTCCAAGCAAAAAAACTGTCATCGCCAGTAGGTTCAAGCATTTCAATAATATATCGCTCTGCAAACTGATTTACATCAATATAATAATCTCCTTTTGAAAATTTCATTGTCGAACTCACAGTTTCAGTCTTTACATTGAAATTCTTATGATGCTTTTCATAAGGTTTTGAATAGGATTCATAATTCAGAATTTTGTATGTGGTTACAAGGTAAGAGTTGTCTTTACTTAGTTTTTTCATTACAACGCCACTTGACTTCATTCGTTCAATCACATCATTCCAACCCTGAGGTATGATATATGCTTTAGGCTTTTTGACAATCCCAACAGGCTCGTATTGATTGTGATATTTTATCTTTTTAGTAAAGGGCTTCTGGTGGTTGTAAAAATATTTTTGTAATCCTGTGGCTTCACTTAGCGCCGAATCTCTCTCATATCCATTAAAAGTAATCGTTGAAAAATCGTCTTTTTGAAGTTTCCATTTCAAGGCGAACTCTTTTTGCGAGTTCTTTTCTTCATTAGCTTTTTTTCTTTCAGTAATTATTTCTTTTGCATGAATATGAGCTTCTTCAATAAAACTCAGCATTAAATCATAAGTAGATTTTACCCTTTGAGCATAAGGTTTCAACATATGCGTTTCTGTTACAAATGACAAAGTATTAAATAATGCAGCATAGCCAGACGAATACCTTGGCGGGTCATAAAAAGCATCCATTCCTTCATCAAAATTGGTGGATTCAAAGTCGACATAGGGCACTAAATCCCATCCTTTTTGACTCATGTTTTTATAAATAAAAGGCTCGAAACTTTCTTTGAGATAACGTCCAAGCGCGCCGCCCAATTTGTCATATTGTGTTGTCAATAGTGTCATGGTATGCTGATAATCTGCACCATCACTCACATGATTATCGATAAAAATATCAGGCTGTAACCATTGAAAAATTTCCGAAAAACTTTTTGCCTCCTTACTGTCGCATTTGGTAAAATCCCTATTTAAGTCTAGGTTTTGAGAATTACCCCTGAAGCCATATTCTTTCGGTCCATTTTGATTAACTCTCGTTGTGCTATTTCTATTCAAACATCCGCCAATATTATATATAGGAATAATGGCTAGGCATACATTATCAGGAAGTTTGATTTTGTAGTTAGCTATATCTCTAGTAAGCATCATACTGGCGTCTATTCCATCAGTTTCACCGGCATGGATACCATTATTTATAAGAATAATTATTTTGTTGTTGAGATGCCAGGATTTGGGATTGAAAGTTTTGTCTGAACTTATCAATACAAGATGCAAGGGTTTTTCAGCATCTGTAGTGCCTTTGGCTGAAACACTGATCAAATTTGATTTGGCATCCAGCATTTGATACCAATTAATAATTTCATCATATGTAGCAGATTCATTTTTATTCCCTTTTTCAAACGGAGTGAGTTGGGCTAGGGTTGTTTCTGTGTAAAGAATAAAAATTGATAAATAAATAAGGAATCTCATTACCGTAATTTTGGTCAAAAAAAAACCTGCTAAATAAGCAGGTTGGAATATTCTACAAGAAAATTAATTTATTTCTTCAAACTATTCACTCTCAAAGCTAATTTTCTTTTCAAATTAGAAGCTTTGTTCTTATGAATAGTTCCACGTTTAGCCAATTTGTCAATCATAGAAGATACTTCAGGTAATTTATCTGAAGCAGCTTTTTGAGTGTCAATTGCTCTGATGTCACGTATTGCGTTACGAGTCGTTTTTCCATAATAACGATTGCGCTCGTTACGTTTTGCACTCTGACGAACATCTTTCTTGGTTGCTGCGTGATTTGCCATTTATTCTTTTTTTAGGGATGCAAAGATAATGATTAGCTTTTACAATCGTAACTTTTTTTAAAAAAAATATTAATTCCGGGAACGTTTGAGTGGAAATTTGTCGCTTTTTTTTAATTCTAATGGCTTATTATCTTAAGTTTTAGGCCGATATTT